>CAXIAX010000016.1:0-36086 GCA_964021785.1 uncultured Flavobacteriales bacterium | reverse complement strand
GTTTCTTCCTTTCTTTTGGCTTGAACCAAAAAGAAACAAAAGTTCAAGACTGACTGAAATTGACTAAAAATAACCTCTTATTTCTGAAACAAAAAGAACTCGCCCTTTTAGATTTTCTTTAACGAAAAAATCAACTTGGACTCAAACAGGTTTTTGTTTTTAATCGAAATAAAAGTCAATTTTCTTAACGTAAATTTCAAAAGGTCGTTTTAATGAACAAAGCGAAATGTATAAGTTTCGAACTTTTCGTCAGTGGGGTACAAAGACGAAAATATCTCTGATATCTCTCAAGTCCTTGGCGGGAAAAACTTGATAAAAGCTAAAAAGGTTCTCGGAAAACCTTAGAAAATTCTAGATTTTTTTGGTTCGTTTTTTCATCAATGGAAAAAATGAACAGAACGTAAATGTATAAAAATCTCGCTTTAAGATTCCTGCCTTCGCAGGAATGACAATGTGTTATAATACTGAAAAAGTATGGCTGTCTTGCTACTAACGACCTATTTAACTCCTGTACTCCCAAAACCACCTTCTCCTCTGTTAGTTTCAGATAATTCGGCAACTGGAATCCACTCGGCTTGGTCGTATTTTGCAATGACAAGCTGTGCGATTCTTTCTCCGTCTTCTACCACAAAATCTTCATTACTCATGTTGATTAGGATTACTCCAATATCACCTCGGTAATCAGCATCAATTGTTCCTGGCGCGTTTAAGACTGTTACTCCTTTTTTGTAGGCTAATCCACTTCTTGGTCTTACTTGTGCTTCATAACCGTCTGGCAAAGCAATGTGCAGTCCTGTTGGCACTAGTTTTCTTTCTAGAGGTTTTAGAGTGAATGATTCTTCAAGATTTGCTCTTAAATCCAACCCTGCAGATTGTGAAGTTGCGTATTGTGGTAAGTCGTGTTTCGACTTATTTATTATTTCTATTTTCATTCTTTATTTTTTTAAAAGACTTTTTATGTCAATCCCTTCCAATTTATAAATAAACCAAAGGTAAAACCCAAAAAGTAAGGTGTTGAAACCTAAAATTAACACTATGCTATCTGGAAATATTGCTTTAAAACCTACACTTATTCCATAAAGAGAAATTGCGAATAGCAAGAAGAATCCAGATTTTCTTAGGTTATATGGAATTGGGTAGTGTTTTTGTCCAAGCTTGTAGGAAACTAGCATCATTCCTCCGTACACCAATAAGGTCGTCCAGGCGGAAGCTACATAGCCAAGAATTGGAATAAAAAGCAAGTTTAAAACAACCGTAATTACTGCTCCTCCAATTGCAATGTATGCCCCAAATTTTGTTTGTCCTGATAGTTTGTACCAAATGGATTGGTTGTAATAAATCCCCAAGAAAATATTGGCAATTAGTAAGATTGGCACTACGTGTAATCCTTCCCAATATTCTTTTTTTGGCAACAACCATTTGAATACTTCTAAATACATTAGAATAAACAAAAACATTATAGAAACTGCCAATACAAAATAGTTCATCACTGTTCTGTAAGTAGCATTGGCATTCTTTTCTTTGGCACGAGCAAAAAAGAAAGGTTCGGCAGCATATCTAAATGCTTGAATAAACAATGAGATTAAAATCGACAGTTTGTAAACACCCGAATAAATTCCTACTTGTTGCTTTGCAAATACGACTCCATGTTCAGGTTCTAATACTCTTCTTAATAAAATTCTATCGAAAGTTTCATTAATTATACCTGCAAAACTACCCAACATTAAAGGGAGAGAATAAATCAACATGTTCTTTAGCAACTTCATGTTTATCTGCCACTTTATCTTAATAAATTCCGGATATAATAAGATTATTTTAACCCCTGTAGCCAATAAGTTTGAGATAAAAATATAGCCTATTCCTACTTCAGGATTGTACAGCAATTCTACTAAAGCTGTTTTGTTTCCGTGATCAAAACTTGTTTTGGCAAAAGCGATAAAAAGTAAATTGAAAAAGATATTTGTCCCAATATTTATCAAGTTAATTTGGGCGAACTTTTTGGCTTTGTTTTCGTTTCTTAGCTTAGCCATAGGAATGGATGCAAAAGCATCTAACCCTAAAATTAAAGCCAAATAAATAATAAAATCTGGACGAGAAGCATAACCAATAAGATTGGCAATTGGCTGAGTAAATAAAAACCCAATTAAGATAAATAAACCACTAGAAGTAGCTATAAAAGTAAGTGCAGTACTGTACACACTATCTTGATTTTTTTCTGTTTTGGAAAACCTAAAAAAAGCTGTTTCCATTCCAAAACCAAGCAGCACCATAAAGAATGCAACATTTGCATATAACTCTGATACTTCTCCGTATTCTGCCGTGCTAAAACTCGTAACATAAAGCGGAGTAAGAAGAAAATTAAGTATACGAGCAAACATGCTACTTACTCCGTAAATAGCTGTTTGCCCTGCAAGTTTTTTAATTACACTCAAGTGGGATGTTTTTATTTAAATTCTGCTTTTCTTCTTTCTATAAAAGCGGTAGTTCCTTCTTTAAAATCATCTGTTCCAAAACAGTTTCCAAACTCTTCTATCTCTGCATCAAATCCATTTACACCATCTGTGTAATTCGCATTTACAGCTTTAATGGCTAAAGAAATAGCCGAAGAAGAATTTTTGGCGATTTTAGAAGCAATCTTGTTACACTGTTCCATTAATCCTTCTGGAGTTGTTACGTGATTTACCAATCCCCATTTATGAGCGTCTTCAGCAGAAATCATTCCAGCAGTAGCAATCATTTCCATGGCTTTTCCTCTTCCTACCAATTGTGCTAATCTTTGTGTTCCTCCATATCCAGGAATTACTCCTAGTGATACTTCTGGCAATCCCATTTTTGCATTATCAGAGGCTACACGAATGTGTGCCGACATTGCTAATTCTAATCCTCCACCCAATGCAAATCCATTAACGGCTGCGATTACTGGTGTAGATAAATTTTGTAGTAAATCAAACAATTTATCGTGTCCTTCTTTACTTAGTTTTTTTCCTTCTTCTACAGAGAATGAAGCAAATTCTTTGATATCAGCTCCAGCCACAAAAGCTTTTTCTCCGCTTCCAGTAAGGATAATTACTTTAGTTTCTTTATCCGCTTCTGCTGCTTTAAGCGCTTGAGATAACTCAGATATTGTTTGAGAATTCAAGGCATTTAGCTGAGAAGGTCTGTTGATTGTTATAACTAGTTTATAGTCTGACTTTTCTAATAATAAGTTGGTATATGACATATTTTTAATTTTGTACTTTTATCAAAGTTAATAGTTTCGTAACTATTATTTTTGTGTAGAAGAATAAATTGTAAACAAAAAAAAGATAACTTTATTTCATGAAACTATCCCCCGTTATATCATTTTCATTTTTATTAGCTTTTCTTTCTTTTTCAATTTCTGCAATAGGAATGTATTTCGCTATAGATAAAACAAATGAACTGTATTTAGTATTGCTTATTTCACTGGCTATTGGCCTTGTTATATTTTTTGTCTCAATGATGGTGCTAAAGGTTTTTGTGAAAAAAAAATTCGAAAGGATTTACTCTTCCATCAACCAAGTTTTTGATTCTTCTGAAAAAAACAACAACCAAAGTGCCCAAGAGAAAATTGAAAATTGGATTACTGCAAGATCTAAAGAGGTAAAAGAGTTGAAAACAACAGAAGCTTACCGTAGGGAGTTTTTTGGAAACTTAGCTCACGAGTTAAAAACACCTGTATTTAGTGTAGAAGGCTATATTCTTACACTGCTAGAAGGTGGATTGGAAGACGAAAATATTAACAGAAAATTCCTTAAAAAAGCTTCGAAAGGTGTAGATAGAATTACCAAAGTAATTCAAGATATGGACACAATTACAAAAATAGAATCGGGTGAATTAAAGCTTGATTTTAAAAAAGTAGCCTTATTTGATGTTATTAAAAGTGTTATTTCTGAATTAGAAGATATAGCAGAGTCGAAAAATATTACAATTCAATTGGAAAAACCCAATGTAATGGAACTATTCGTTTCGGGAGATAAACTTAAACTAGAGCAAGTATTTACCAACCTAATCGCAAATTCGATTTATTACGGAAATGAAAATGGAAACACCAAAGTGATCATTAAAGAATTGAGAAACAAGGTAGAAATTATTGTAAAAGATAACGGTATTGGTATCCCTCAAAATCACTTACCTCGTTTATTTGAACGTTTTTATAGAGTTGAAAAAAGTAGAGACAGAAACCAAGGTGGATCTGGAATTGGATTAGCTATTGTAAAGCATATTATTGAAGCTCACAATCAAAAAATAACAGTAAATAGCGAAAGCGAAAAAGGAACTAGTTTTTCATTTTACTTGGATAAATTCTAAATTTTATTCCGTTTACAACTTCAAAGTCAATTGCTCTGGCAATAATTTAAAAGTCATTCTGTGGTAATCTGTGGTTCCATGTTTGCGAATAGCTTCTCTATGAAATTTAGTAGGATATCCTTTGTTTTTATTCCAATCGTATACAGGAAACTCTTCGTGATATTGTTTCATAATATCGTCTCGATATGTTTTGGCAAGGACTGATGCTGCTGCAATTGGCATAAACTTAGCATCTCCTTTTATAATACATACGTGTTCTATCTCTTTGTATTTATTGAATCGGTTTCCGTCAATCAATAATAAATTAGGGTCTGTTTTTAACTGATCTACCGCTCTGTGCATTGCCAAAAAGGAAGCGTTAAGAATATTTATTTCTTCAATTTCTCTGGGAGAAACAATTCCCACAGCCCAAGCAATGGCTTCTTTCTCGATAATTGGCCTCAATAAATCCCTTTGCTTTTCAGTCAGCTTTTTGGAATCGTTAAGTAGTTTGTTTTTGAATTTTTTTGGTAAAATAACTGCCGCAGCAACCACTGGTCCCGACAAACAACCTCTTCCGGCTTCGTCACAGCCTGCTTCAATTTTGGATTTATCGTAGTGTAGCTTTAGCATTTTTATCTTATTTCGATACAATTTTTTCCGTTTCACTTCAAAAATCACTCAATATGACAAAAAGTGATTTTTTCATTCAATTACAGCAAATTTTTATTCACTATCATAAACCTCAACAATCGTTTCCCACACTTTATCGGCCGTGTTTTGCCAATTATAAAGCTTGGCTCTTTCTTTCCCGTTTTCTATCAATTCTTTTCTCAAAGATTCATCTTTGTACAGCCTTACCATTCCATTTTTAATGTCTTCTACAGAAAATGGATTGACGTAAATTGCAGCCTCTCCGCCCACTTCTGGAAGTGAAGTAGCATTAGATGCAAGGATTGGTAATTCACACCTCATAGCTTCTGCCAATGGTATTCCAAACCCTTCAAAGTAAGAAACGTAGGTTAACGCAAGCCCCGAGCAATAAATATCATTCAATTCAGAAGATTGAACGTGACCCGTAAACACTATATCTTGTTTAAAATTGAGGCTATCAAAACAATCTTTTATCTCCTGGTTCCACCAATATTTTTCACCCACCATTAGCAATTTTACATCTGCTTTTGTTTGGTTTTTAAATACATCAAATGACTTAAACAGGTTGATTATATTTTTTCTAGGGTGCAAGGCACTTACAAACAAAAAATAATCTTTTCCATCCGTAAATTTACCTCTTGTAGCTTCTTTCAACTCCTCATTTATAGGATTAAAAAAATCTCCTATTCCATTGTGAGCCACAGTAATTTTATCCTCCTCAATTCCAAAAGAATTTACTATGTCTTGTTTAGAATACTCAGAAACGGTAACAATCTTAGCTGCTTTTTTAGCAAATTTTGGAAAGAAATAATTTACATATTTTCTGTTGAAAAACGGAATGTCATCCGGGAAATGAACAAAACTTAAATCGTGAATTACAGGAATTTGTTTTACATCTGACCCTAAACTTAAGTAGCCATCTGGGGATAAAAACACATCTATTTCGTATTTTTTTAATGCTTTTTTTACTCCAAACTCAAACCATAAATAATACAAAAAAGGGTGTCTTGCAGGTGGGTTTATTACGACTGGCGTAATGTTTTTGGAATAAATAAATTTTTCGTCAAATTTTCTATCAAAGAAAAAGAAAAATTCGTGCTCAGGATGCTGAGTAACGATTCGTTTTACCACTTCGTGGGTAAACCAACCAAAACCTTCAAGTTTTGTGGGTAGTAAAAACCTTGTATTTATAGCAATTTTCATTCGTGCACTAAGTTAAAATTAAATTGTTAATTTTCAATTTGTACGGAATGTAAAGTTCAATTTTTTATTACAATGCCATCAATAATAACTCAATATTTTTGAAGGGTAGGTTAAATGCTTCTCCTAAAGTTTTGCTTGTAAGAGTTCCTTTGTACACATACACTCCATGTCTAAACCCACAATCTTCTTTAATTTTTCTACCAATTCCTCCTCCGTTTCCTATGTCTAATAATAGGGGAGAAAAAATATTACTTAAGGCAAAAGAGGCCGTTCTAGAGACCGAAGAAGCTATGTTTGGAACACAATAATGGATTACTCCGTGCTCTAAAAATATAGGTGAATTGTGATTGGTTACTCGAGATGTTTCGAAACAACCTCCTTGGTCAATACTTACATCAACCACTACCGATCCTTCTTTCATGTTTGATACCATTTCTTCGGACACAACACAAGGTGTTCTTCCGTTTTCTGGGCGTAAAGCTCCAATAACCACATCTGCTCTCATCAATGCTTTTTCCAATACCTTTGGATTAATTATTGAGGTCCAAACACTGGATTTTAAATCGTTTTGTAATCTTCTTAGTTTGTATACATTGTTATCAAATATCTTTACCGAAGCTCCTAATCCCATAGCAGATTTTGCTGCAAACTCTCCTACAGTTCCTGCTCCAAGAATTACTACTTCTGTGGGTGAAACTCCTGCAATTCCTCCTAGTATTGTTCCTCTCCCTTCGTTTAGGTTACTTAGGTAATGAGAAGCTATAGAAACGGCTCTAATTCCTGCAATCTCACTCATAGATCTTATTACAGGATATACATCTTCCTCGTCTTTGATATAATCCCATGCAATTGCTGTGATTTTCTTTTTCATCAACATTTCCAAAGTGTTCTTTGGATGAACAGAAATTTGAATTGCCGCAAATAAAGTTTGATTTCCTGGCATCATTTCAATTTCTCCTTCTGTTGGGGGAGCAACTTTTATGATAATATCTGCTTTAAAAACCTGCTCGGTACTGTAACATATTTCTGCACCTACTTCACTGTAATCCTTATCTGGAAAATTGGCGTTTTTCCCTGCATTAGACTCCACACAAACCTTGTGTCCATTGCTAATTAGCAAAGCAACTGCCTCTGGCACCAAAGAAACTCTATTTTCTTGAAAAGAGGTTTCTTTAGGAATCCCAATAAATAATTTTTTATTCAAAGATCCTATTCTTTGTAATTTCTCTTGAGGCATCATTAACGCCTCTTTGGCTAGGGATTTTAAAACATCAGACGACATAATTAACTAGTTATTTTAAAGGTTCTTAATTCTCCTGTTTGCGCAATACTCACTTCTACGTAAGTTCCTGGAATAAAGTTAAGTGTTTTTTCGGGCCACTCGATAAAACAAACTGAGTTGCTGTCTAAAATTTCAATCATTCCAATGTCCAATAATTCGGCTTCGTCTTCTATCCTGTATAAGTCAAAATGAAAGACAGATTTATTATCTCTATCAAGATACTCATTTACTATGGAATATGTGGGACTTGATGTGTGTTCTTTTACACCCATTTTTTTACACACCAAATTTATAAGAGTTGTTTTTCCTGCTCCCATTTGAGCATTGAAACAGAAATGTGCATTTGTTTTTGCCAATTCACAGATATAATTAGCTACGCCATCTAGCTCTTCTAAACTTCCTATTTCAAATTGTTTTTCCATTTTCTTTACTAAGAAGGTTTTGCAATTTCTATTTTTTCAATATTCTCTATCGCTTGAGAAATCGTTTCTATCGAGTTGTAAATCAATCTCAATTTGCCATTCCTCTCGCTCATTTTACAGTTTCTAGGATTGGATTGCATGTAAATTAAAACATTGGTAAAGCTCTCCGATTCGAAATAAGCAGATTGATTCCCTGCAGGGAAATAGCAAATCATTTTTTCTTGTTTCAATACAATTTTATGAAATCCTATTGCTTTCGCAAGCCATTTCAATTCTATTGTTTTTAGTAATTCTATGGTCTCTGCTGGTACTTCTCCAAATCTGTCTTTTAGGTTTGAAGCGTATTTTTTCAATTCCTTTTTGGTCTTTATTTGTTCCAAATCTTGGTACAAAGAAAGTCTTTCGGCAATGTTGTTTACGTAAGTATCTGGTATTAATAATTCCAAATCTGTCTCTATCTGGAAATCTTCTACTTTATAAAATTTATCGTTCTTTTCGTCTTTAAACAATTCTTTAAACTCATTGTTTTTAAGCTCGTTAATTGTTTCACTAAGGATTTTTTGATACGTTACAAATCCTATTTCATTGATGTATCCACTTTGATTTCCTCCTAATAAATCTCCTGCTCCTCTAATATCCAAATCTTTCATTGCGATATTAAATCCACTTCCTAGCTCACTGTTTTGTTCAATTGCATTCAATCTCTTGGTTGCGTCATCACTCAGCATGTGGCGTGGTGGAGTAATCATATAACAAAATGCCTTTTTATTGGATCTTCCAATTCTCCCTCTCATTTGATGTAAATCACTCAATCCAAAATTATTAGCATTATTAATAATCATGGTATTGGCATTGGGCACATCTATTCCAGACTCTATAATGGAGGTTGCTACCAATACATCATACATTCCATTTACGAAATCCATTAAAGTAGCTTCCATTTTTTGACCATCCATTTGCCCGTGAATTATTGCCACTTTTGCATCTGGAACCAATCTTTGTATCATTCCCGATACCTCTTTTATGTTTTGAACTCTATTATTTACAAAATAAGCTTGCCCACCTCTTTGCATTTCATAAGAAATAGCATCTCTTATACTTTCTTCGTTAAACACCTGAATTACGGTATCAATAGGTTGTCTATTGGGTGGAGGAGTATTTATTACTGATAAATCTCTTGCTCCCATCAATGAAAACTGAAGTGTTCTTGGGATTGGAGTAGCCGTCAAAGTCAAAGAATCTACATTCTCTTTCATTGTTTTTAACTTGTCTTTTACTCCCACACCAAATTTTTGTTCCTCATCTACTATCAGTAATCCAAGGTCTTTAAATTTAACGCTTTTACCTGCCAATTTGTGCGTCCCAATAAGAATATCAATTTCTCCTTTGGCCAATCTTTCAAGTGTATCTTTTACTTTTTTTGGCGATTTAAAACGGTTCAAATAATCTACTTTACAAGGAAATTCTTTTAGTCGTTCATTGAAACTACGGTAATGTTGCAAACTTAGAATTGTGGTAGGAACCAATATTGCTACTTGCTTGCTATCTGCTACAGCTTTGAAAGCTGCACGAATTGCGATTTCTGTTTTACCAAAACCAACATCTCCACAAACCAATCTATCCATGGGAACTTCTTTCTCCATGTCGGCCTTTACCGCAACTGTTGCCTTGTATTGATCTGGAGTATCTTCATACATAAAAGAGGCTTCCAGCTCGTGTTGCAAATAGGTGTCTGGAGAAAAAGCAAACCCTTTCTTCATTTTCCTTTTTGCATATAGTTTAATCAAATCAAAAGCTACTTCTTTTACTTGCTTTTTGGTTTTATCCTTCAAAGCTTTCCATGCAGGAGTTCCTAATTTATTTATTTTAGGCTGTTTACCTTCCTTTCCAGAGAATTTAGAGATTCTGTGAAGCGAATGAATACTCACGTATAATACATCTCCACCACCATAAATTAATCGGATAGCTTCTTGCTCTTTTCCATTCACATCTATTTTTTCCATTCCAGAAAAAGTTCCCACTCCGTGGTCGATATGTACAATAAAATCTCCTTTTTTTAATCCGTATATTTCTTTAAGACTAACGGCTTCTTTGCTTTGTTTGTAGCCTTCTTTTAATTTGAATTTATGATACCTTTCAAAAATTTGATGATCGGTATAACACACAATCTTCAAATCATTATCGATAAACCCTTCTCTAATACTAGTGTGAACAGGAACAAAATCAGCTTCTTTTTCTATGTCCTCAAAAATTTCTTCAAGCCTTTGAATTTGATTTGGATTATCCGAGAAAATGTAATTTTCGTATTCTGCTTGTGTGTTTTCTTTTAAATTTTGAGCTAATAAATCGAACTTTTTATTAAACGCAGGTTGTGGCGATTGATGAAAATTGAGAGTAGGGGATTCAAAATAATTTTCGTTCCCAAATTCTATTAAATTAAAACCTTTTATTTCTCTTTCTAGATTTGCCGGACTGATGTACATTTCGCTTGGTGGCAATCTTTGCAACTCAGTATCTAGCTGATCAAAAGTATAGCGAGCTTTCTTAAATCCTTCGTCTACTTTCTTTTTGGCAGTAGAAAATGATTTTAACCAAATATTAGATTTTCTTGGAATAAATTCAAAAAACGAACTTCTTGATGCTTCCAATAATTCTCTTTGAACATTAGGTGTAACCGTAATCTTTTTGTGTGTATTGATAGAAAGTTGATCCGAAATATTAAAACTTCTTATCGAGTCTATTTCATCTCCAAAAAACTCAATCCTAAAAGGATAATCGAATGAAAAAGAAAATACATCTACAATTCCTCCACGCACAGAAAACTGACCTGGCTCGTAAACGTAATCTACTTTATCAAAATGCTGTTCTATAAATAATTCATTCAAAAAATCGATAGAGTAGGAGTCTCCCACATGAATATCTAAGGTGTTTTTCTTTAGAGTTTTTTTTGTAATTACCTTCTCTACCAGAGCTTCTGGATAAGAAATTACTACTGTGTTTTTTCTGTTTTTAGATATTGCATTTAACACCTCTGTTCTTAATAAAACATTGGCATTGTCGGTATTTTCTATTTGGTAAGGTCTTCGGTAAGATGCAGGATAGAAAAAATATTTTTTTCCTCCCTTTTCTGGATTTATGTTTTCTAATGTATTGAAAAAGTAAACCGCTTCCTCTTTATCCGAAAAAATAAAAAGTTGCAGATTATCTATTTCTTGAATAGCTGCTGAAGACACAAAAGCCAATGAAGAACCAATTAAACCCTTGGTATAGACAATAGAATTCTCTTTCGCCAACTCTTTTTTGAGTTCGAATACTTTTTGAGAATCTTTATATTTCTCTATGATTAAAGATGAATCTTGCTTCATTTATTTCTTTAAGTTGTAAATGTAATAAAATGGATTTTTATAGTCATAAATTATGCATTTTTTTAAAAGTGGATTATTAAATATAAATCCTTATTTTTACGTTAATTAAACTTAGATGGAACAACAACAACATATTTTACTCCAAAAATTGGATGAATTCGTTCGTAAGTATTATAAAAACAAACTCGTAAGAGGATTGATTTATACGTTTACGATAGTGTTCTTGTTTTTCATTTCTTTAATTGTTCTAGAATATTTTGGAAATTTCAGCTCCAAAGCTAGAACTGGATTGTTTTTTGGGTTTCTTTCTGTAGCTATTATTACCCTAATAAATTACATTGCAATACCTGTTGTAAAATTATTTAAGCTAGGAAAATTTATCGATTACGAAACTGCTGCTCAAATTATTGGGACACATTTTGACTCGGTAAAAGATAAGCTGCTGAATACTTTACAACTGATAAAAAATAACGAAAACACAGATAATTCTTTGATTAGCTCAAGTATAAATCAAAAAATTAATGAATTAAAACCTGTTCCTTTTTCTAAAGCAATAGATATTTCTAAAAATAAAAAGTACTTGAAATATGCAGCAATTCCTTTGTTACTGTTTTTCGTAATCTTATTTATTAATGCCAGTATTATAAAAGATGGCGCAAATAGAATTGTAAACTATAACCAAGAATTTGTACCGGAAGCTCCTTTTCAATTTCAGATAATGAATGAGAATATGGAAGTAGTAGAAAACGAAGATTTTAATCTTTTGGTAAAACTTACTGGTTCTCAATTGCCGAATGAAGTAATTCTTAAAATAAAGAACAACTCAATTAAACTTCGTAAAAAAAGTAAGTCAGAATTTGAATACACCTTTAAGAATATTCAAGAGAAAAAGGTTTTCAATTTAGAAGCTGCTGGTTTTTCCTCTTCCGATTATGAAATTACTCCCGTAATAAAGCCCGTAATAATGGGATATAGGGTAGAGGTAGACTATCCTTCTTACACCAATTTATCTGATGTAAGTTTAGAAAATGTAACCAATTTATCTGTGCCACAAGGAACAAGACTAAAATGGGTGTTCAAAACAAAAAATACTTCTGAAATTAATTTTACAGAAAAAGGGAAGGCTATTGCTTTAAATGAATTTACTAAAAACAGTTTTAGCACGGAAAAAACGGTAAGAAACAATACAACCTATGTGTTGAATGTGGCTAATGAATTTATGAAAAATAATGATTCTGTTGTTTTTGATATCGCTACTAGTATGGATCAAAGTCCTTCGATATTTGCTGATGCTAAAACAGATAGTTTGAATGAAAATTTAACGTATTTCTCTGGTAAAATTAGTGACGATTATGGTTTTTCTAAACTCGTATTCAAATACAGAAAATACCAAAGTGATTCTGCAACTGAAAGAGGTAAATTTACGTCTAAATCTATTGATTTTAATAGTTCTTACAATCAGTCACCATTTTACTATTTGTGGGATGTAGATGAAGTAAATTTAAAATTAGGCGAGTCTCTTGAGTATTATTTTGAAGTGTGGGATAACGACAAAGTAAATGGAGCAAAATCTGCTAGAACCCAATTGGTAAAAATGACTGCTCCTACCAAAGAAGAACTAGAAAAAAAACAAGAAGAGAAAAGCGAATCGATAAAAGATAAGTTAGAGAAAAACATTAAAGATGCTGAAAAGTTACAGCAAGAGATAAAGAAAATGACTGAATCCATTCTGAATAAAAAGAATATGGATTGGCAGGATAAAAAGAAGATGAAAGATTTGCTTACTAAACAAAAGCAGTTAAATGAGCAAAATAAAGAAATTCAGAAAAAATCTCAGGAAAAAAATAAAGAAGAGCAAAAATACAATGAGCCTAACGAAGAACTTACCAAAAAACAAGAAAAACTGGATAAGTTGATGGAAGAATTGAAGAATGAGGAGTTAGAGAAAATGATGGAGAAAATTGAAAAAATGATGGAGAAGATAGATAAATCTAAACTTCAAAAATCATTAGAAGAGATGGACCAAGAAAACTTAGACATGAAAAAAGAGATGGAAAGAACTCTTGAAATGTTTAAGCAAATGGAGATGGATGATAAGCTAGATGAATTTGCGGAAGAAATGGAAAAGCTTGCCGAAAAACAAGAAGAATTATCGGAGAAGAAAGACGAAGAAAATACTGCTGAAGAACAAGAAAAACTAAATGAAGAGTTTAAAAAAGCAGAAGAAAAGCTAGACGAATTAAAAGAAAAGAACGAAGATCTTGAAAATAAAAAAGATTTGAATGAGATAGAGGAGGAGAAGGAAGGTGCAAAAGACGACATGAGCGACAGTAAAGAAAGTTTAGAAAAGAACGACAATGAAAAGGCTCAAGAAAGCCAAAAAGGCGCAGCAGAAAAAATGAAAAGTGCAGCAGCCAAAGCGAAGAGCATGAAAAGTAGCAGTGCAGCAAGTGCACAAGAAAACATGGAAGATTTAAGAGCTTTATTAGAAAACTTAATTGCCTTATCGTTTGACCAAGAAGAAGTTTTATCAAGTTTAAAAATTACAAATGCGAATGATCCCAACTATGTGAAATTGGGTCAGAAACAAGTAAAACTAAAAGATGATGCTAAGATGATTGAAGATTCTTTATTAGCTTTAAGTAAGAGAATAGAACAAATAGCTCCAGTAGTTAATAAAGAAATGAATAAAATAAATGATGGAATAAAGTTATCTTTGGGACATATAGGGGAAAGAAATACACGTGGAGCCACTCAAAATCAACAGTTGGCAATGACGTCTATAAATAATTTGGCATTATTGTTGGATGAAGCATTGAAACAAATGCAGCAACAACAAGCCGAGAAAAAGCCTGGAAGTGGAGAATGTAATAATCCTGGAGGATCTAATCCAAAGCCTGGATTAATTCCCGGTATGAAGAAGGCAAATGGAGAGGCTGGAGAGGCGCTTAGCAAGCTTAAGAAGCAACTAGGTGAAAAAGGGAAGCCAAGTGAAGGAAACGGTAAAAACAGTAAAGAATTGGCTAGAATGGCAGCAGAACAAGCTATGCTAAGAAAAGCTATTAACGAAATGAGTCAAGAGCTTAATAAAGATGGTAGTGGCTTAGGAAATGAACTGAAAAAGATTGAAAAAGAAATAGAAAAGGTAGAAAATGATATTATAAACGACCAGATAAATACTCAAACAATTAAGAGACAACAAGACATCTTAACTAGGCTTTTAAAGTCGGAGAAAGCATTGAGAGAGAGAGAGTTTGATAATGAAAGGGAGTCTAAATCGGTAAAAACACCTAAATTAAGTAACCCAAACGAGTTTTTGGAGTATAACAGAAAAAAAGAGTTGGAATTGGAACAATTAAAAACAATACCAGCTTCGTTATTACCCTACTATAAAAATAGAGTAAACGATTATTTTAATCAAACAAATTAAAATGGATAACACATTAATTAAAAATACAATAATCCTTGATTCAAATCAAGAGAGTATTAATAAGGTTACAAACTATATTGATACGATTTACAGTAGCTCTGATACTGACATAAATGATACTTATGGAAATGTAATTATAGCGTTAACTGAAGCTGTAAATAATGCAATTAACCACGGAAACAAGAATGATTCTACCAAGAAAGTAACTGTTTCATTCAAAAAATCGGACAAAGATTTATCTTTTACTATAGAAGATGAGGGGACTGGGTTTGACTATGAAAACGTACCAGATCCTACTGATCCAGAAAACTTAGAAAAACTAAATGGAAGGGGAATATTTCTAATGAAAAATTTAGCAGACGAAATCAACTTTCATGAAGATGGAAAGAAAATTGAATTAATATTTCAAACCGTATAAGTAACTTGGAGAACATTACATTTTTCGCAGAAGATGTCGATTTTGATATTGACAACAGTACAAAACAATCCACTTGGATAAACTCAATTATTGACAGTTATTCAAAAATTCCCGGAGATATTTCTTATATTTTTTGTTCAGATGAATACCTTTTGAAATTAAATATAGAACACTTAAACCACGATACATTTACAGATATTATCACGTTTGATTATGCCAATGCAGGGATAATTTCAGGAGATATTTTCATAAGCATAGACCGAGTTAAGGAGAATGCTACCAAATTTAAAGTTTCTTTTTTAGAAGAATTACAAAGGGTAATGGCCCATGGAATTTTACACATTATAGGATTTAAAGATAAATCTGATGAAGAAAAAAAAGAAATGAGAGAAGCAGAAAATCACGCTTTAGAATTAATTAAATAAGACTCTTACCTAAAGAATCAAATTACTAATCACTTTATTGATTATCTTTGTACAAAATACAAAGATATGCATCAAAAATATGACTTAATTGTAGTAGGAGGAGGACACGCAGGATGCGAAGCAGCAGCTGCCGCAGCCAATCTTGGTTCCTCAGTTTTACTTATTACAATGAATATGGAAACCATTGCCCAAATGTCCTGTAATCCTGCTATGGGAGGAATTGCAAAAGGTCAAATTGTAAGGGAAATTGACGCATTAGGAGGTTATTCTGGAATAATTACAGATAAAACAGCTATACAGTTTAAATTACTTAACAAATCCAAAGGACCTGCAATGTGGAGCCCAAGAGCCCAAAGTGACAGAAAAAGATTTGCAGAAGAGTGGAGAATGGCTTTAGAGAACACTCCAAATGTTGATTTTTGGCAAGATACCGTTACCGATTTAATTGTAAAAAACAATAAAGTTGAAGGGGTAGTTACTGGCTTAGGAATTTCAATTTTTTCTCATTCTGTAGTGGTAACGGCAGGTACTTTTTTGAATGGAAAAATTCACTTAGGAGAAAAACAATTTGGAGGAGGAAGAGCAGGAGAGAAAGCTTCTACGGGTATTACAGAAAGATTAGTTTCGTTAGGATTTGAAAGCGGAAGAATGAAAACTGGTACACCACCAAGGGTAGATGGAAGATCATTAGATTACTCCAAAATGGAAGAACAACCAGGTGATGAAAACCCTGGGAAATTTTCATTTTCTACAGAAACTACAGCTTTAAAACATCAAAAGAGTTGTCACATTACATATACTAATCCAGATGTTCACGATATATTAAGAGAAGGATTTGAAAAATCTCCATTATTTAACGGAAGAATTATTGGATCTGGACCAAGATATTGTCCTTCTATCGAAGATAAACTAGCTCGATTCTCAGAGAGAAACAGACATCAAATATTTGTAGAACCAGAAGGATGGAATACTTGTGAAATTTATGTAAATGGGTTTTCTAGTTCGCTTCCAGAGGATGTTCAATTTAATGCAATGAGACTTATTCCTGGGTTTGAAAACGCTAAAATGTTTAGACCTGGATATGCAATAGAATATGATTATTTTCCACCTACACAGCTCAACTACACTTTAGAAACTAAGCTAGTTGAAAATTTATATTTTGCTGGACAAATAAATGGAACGACAGGATATGAAGAAGCAGCTTGCCAAGGATTAATGGCAGGTATAAACTCTCACAATAAAAAATACAACAAAGAACCATTTATACTATCAAGAGCAGAATCCTATATTGGAGTTCTTATAGATGATTTGATTACAAAAGGAACAGAAGAGCCATACAGAATGTTTACTTCTAGAGCAGAATATAGACTCCTTTTGAGACAAGATAATGCAGATATTAGATTAACTGAAAAAGGATTTAAGCTTGGTTTAGCTTCTCAAAAAAGAATGAATAGGGTAGAGGAGAAAATTAACGAGACTGATTCTTTGATAAAATTATTGAGAGAAACGAGCGTAGATCATAACCTTCTTAATCCAATTTTAGAAAGTAAAAAAAGTTCTACTATTTCACAAAAAATGAAGTTCGATAAAATAGTAAGTCGTCCAAATATTTCTGTGAAAGAAGTAATTCCTACCTCAGATGTAATTACAAATAGAGTAAATTCTTTAGCAACATTAAAAGAAGAAGTAATAGAACAAGCAGAAGTTCAAATTAAGTACGAAGGCTACATTACGAAAGAACAAAACGTAGCCGAAAAATTAATTAGATTAGAAGGAACTAAAATTCCAACCGATTTAGATTATTCAAAACTTAGTTCTCTTTCTACAGAGAGTAAAGAAAAATTAACTAAAATAGCTCCAACCACAATAGGGCAAGCTTCAAGAATATCTGGAATAAAACCATCAGATATTAATATTTTATTAATCTACTTAGGAAGATAATTTAATTGTTCCACGTGAAACTTACTTTATGTTTTAATAAATAAAAGTAAATTACTCTTTTTATGTTTCACGTGAAACATAAAATTCTCTTTAACCCTCAATATTTAGTAAAAATAAGCTAAAATATTGAGGGTTAATTTTTTATGTTAAATTTTATATTAAAATACACGCCTATTTTAAAGTAATATCTCGATTTTTTGATATCCTAATACTTTAAACGTAATAAAGTGCGCTTAAAACGCTTAAAAACACCTCTAATTCCCTGTAAAAAGGAAAAGCCCAACCTAAGTTGAGCTTTTGTGACTCCAGCAGGATTCAAACCTGCAACCCTCAGAGCCGAAATCTGATATTCTATTCAATTGAACTATGGAGCCTCTTTTTTCTGTTTCTTAAAAAGAAATATAGAGAAGTAAAAATAATTAAACTAAGTAAAGAAATAAAGCCTATCAAAATTTTAAAATTATTTTCTTCACTCTTCTTTTGCATATTATTAATTTTATTAATTGAAGACATATTTGTAGAAACCCATTTGTTTTCAATCGTAGAATTAACAAATTCAATTTTATTTGTTTCTTTAAAATATGATTTTTTTAAATTCAATTTTTCTACCAATTTTTCTTGAGCAGTAAATAATTCTAATTTATCCCCTTTATGTATTTTAAACAAACCGCCTTGACTAACTTCAATAGATAATGAATCCATACTCTTTTTTCTAAATAAAATATAATAAGATTTAGGATTCATATAAACCTCATCCCTTATTGAAAAAATTTTATTGTTATTTCTAAGAATCCAATTAGAAATATCTACTACAGAATCAGTAGAATTATACAATTCAATATAACTTGTACTTAAACTATCCTCTATTCCTATTTCATTAAAATAAATTAAATCTTTCAATTTGCTTTTATCTTTTTTCATAAAATAAGCCTTTATCAGAGTATCTGATTCCAGATTCAATTTACTATTTATTGAAGTATTTCCTCCCGACCAATGTGAAAAATCATAACCAAATTTTGGTTCAGCTTTTATATAGCTATTAATAGAATCTAAATGAATTCCATTATATCCCGAATCTAATTCAAATTCATCAAGAAAAACAATACCTCTTTCTTTGTCATAGTCTATAGTTAATTTATAACTCGTATCTATATTAAATTTTTCTTTTAAAAATTGAAATAAATAATCTGGACGAACATCAGCAAATTCTTTTAAATTTTCTACTTCCTTAATCCAATTTTGTGGTTTCCTTTTCCATCTTTTCATATGATAAGGCATTTCCATTTCCATTGTTTTAGAAATACCATCAATATGATTCTTTACATTATTTGATTGAAAAGTTGTGTTTAAATGATAATTAAATTTTTGTAAGAATACATCTTTTATAGAATCATTTTCTAATAATTTTCTAATAATTAAGGTTGACCAAGCTGGAAAAGGCCATTTTTCAGAACTATATTCTGTAAATCTTTTTAATGTATTTTCATCTGCTCCATTACCTTTTCTCAGTCCAAATCCAAAATCAGTGTCAAATAATATCCATCTCCATTTTGCATCTTTTCTAAATTCTCTCCAGTACCTAATATTTCCTCCTGCATCAATATTACTAAAATAAATTTGAGCAATGGTATAATCTAAATAATTATCAATGTCTATTAATTTAGCCAACTCATTAAGATTTGAATCGGATTCAAAACTTGTCTTTTTTATATATTTTATAAGTCTAGTGTAATTTAATCTTCCATAATGCTGCACATCACTTCTGTGTTTCATTATAGCAATACTATCCTTATCTACTTTATAATGTTGTTTTATAAAGTGTTCATTTATCTTTTCTCTCATATGATAAACACCCCAATACTTTCCATTCAGATAAACTACACAAGATCTATAATTTTGTACATCTAAATTAAAGTTTTTTACCAAACTCGTCATCATAACATCTCTCATGTGAGTATTACAATTATCTGAACCTGAATTTCTTAAAATAAAAGATTTGTATTTTTTATAGGGTAAATCAGGAAAAAGTTGATATTTTATTCTCTTATTACCATACTTTTTACGAGCATGAATAGAAAAAGATTTTTGTGGAAGCATAGCACTAAATTGACCAAAGATTTTAATTCCAATCTTTTGGTTTAGTTCCACCGAATTATTAGTGTCAATTAATTCTAAATAAGCAATTCTTTCCCAGTTCTTATGAAAATTAGCTCCTAAATATGGTGGTTCACTAGATGCATTAGCACCTTTTACATAAATACCAGCTGTAGAATCGTAAAGATCTGAAGGCTTTATCGTTAAGCAAATTATTGGTAGAGTAATTTTTCTTCCAGGTAAAATATAATTTCTTGTATATCCTTTATTAGTTTTACTATTCTTAACTCTAATAGTTGTAGAGTTTTTTATTAAAATAGGTTTTATATATTCTGTTTTTGGATAATCACCATTGTCTGAATAATATATTTTATCCTCATTTAAATTACTTAAGGATAATAAAACTGAGTCTTTATACACCCCAGAATTATGAGAAAATAAAATTGTATCTGATTTATTCTGCGATAAAGAATAAGTAGATAATACTATAAAAAATAATAAAAATTTTGCTCTCATTAAGTTATAACGTGTTTAATTATAAATTAATATAAGAAATCTTACTTAATCTATTATTAATCGGGTAGGCTTATTTGCAACTTCCCAAGCTGTATAAAAAACTAACCTTGTAATGTGTTCTACTTTATCAAACATTATCTTATCAATTTCATCTGTAGATTGATGATAATCTTCATGTACACCACTAAAGTAAAAGATAACTGGTATACCTTTTTTTACAAAGTTATAATGATCCGATCTGTAATAAAATCTATTAGGGTCATTTTCATCATTAAATGTATAATCAAGTTTTAGTTTAGTATAAGTTTTATTTGCAGCTTCACTTACAGAGTGTAATTCTTTACTTATTTTATCTGCTCCTATTAAGTATACATAATCAGGTTTATCATGATTTTCATCTAACCTACCTATCATATCTATATTTAAATCTACTACAGTGTTTGCCAAAGGATATACTGGGTTTTCTGTATAATATTTAGATCCTAATAATCCTTTTTCCTCTCCTGAGACAGGCATAATAAGTATGCTTCTTTTTGGTCCATTACCTTCATTTTTTGCTTTTTGAAATGCTTCTGCTAATTCCAATAAAGCTACTGTACCAGTTCCATCATCATCTGCCCCATTATACACTACACCATCTTTAATACCTAAGTGATCATAATGGGCAGTTAATATTACTATTTCATCTTTAAGTTTTTCATCAGATCCTTCTATAAAACCTAAAACATTACTTGTATTTACTGTTCTTTTGTTACTAATAAATTCAAATTTTAACTTATTTAAATCTGGATTAATAATAGTTTCTTCTTCGTTCATTTGATTTATCCCAAACAAATAAATTTCAACATTATTAGATATAAAAAAGAAAGGGATTGATTTATTTCTTTTTTCCTTACTAACTAAATTTAAAGAAGAACCTGCTAAAAAATGCTCCAATTTATCTCTATTAATTTCAAAATCTTTAGATGAAAAAAATACAGTTGTAGCTCCATTTTTTGTAGCTACTTCTAATTTTTTTCTCCAGTTCCAAGATTCAAAACCATCTACTTTATCCAAACTAATGACTACAGCTTTTCCTTTTACATCTATATTCCTGTAATTATTAACCACTTCTTCTTCAATACCATGATTCACAGAAACAATATTACTCAAATCTATTTCAAAAGATTCTATTTTTGAAAAAGACTGAAAGAAATAAAAATCTTCTAAGAAATTAAATTTCATATTATTAACAGAAAAATTAGCATCTGGTTTTTCTGTTTCAATTAATGGAAAATTCTGATAATAATCACCTTTATTTCCAGGTGCTACTCCATCTTTTATAAATTCATTCTTAAGATATTCTGCAGTCATTATCTGACCTTTTTTTCCAGTTTCTCTTCCTTCATATTCATCAGAAGCGATTACAGAAAGATGTTGTTTCAATTCTTCAGCTGTAATGGTATTTGCATATTCTACAACTTTAGAATCCTTCTTTATTTTATAAGAATTTTTAGAAACATTACATGATAATGTTAAAGCAATAAGGGGTAATATATAGGTATACTTCATAATTATATTTTATTCACTCTTCTTTCGTGTCTTCCTCCTTCAAACTTTGTATCTATAAATGTATTCACAATCTCCAATGCAAGTTCTTCTGAAATAAAACGTGCTGGAATTGCTAATACATTTGCATTATTATGTTGTCTAGCTAGCTCACATATTTCATTAGTCCAACATAAAGCACTTCTTACACCTTTATATTTATTGACAGTCATATTAATTCCGTTTCCGCTACCACAAATAACAATTCCCATGTCATTCTTAGCACTATCTACAGCTTCACCTACTTTATGACCATAATCAGGATAGTCTACACTTTCTTCAGAAAACGGACCAAAATCCTCATAACCTAGGTTCTTTTCTTTTAAAATTACCTTGATTTTTTCCTTTAATTCGTACCCAGCATGATCAGAACCTAATGCAAAATTCATATTATTATATTGTTTTTTAATGGTTTAAAACGGTTATAAACATTAAATTCAGGGTTATGAACAATGTAAAAACCTATTATTATATTCTATTACTAATTAACTACTTACGTCTTCACGTTATTAACTATCAAAAAGTGTAAAACTAAAATGAGTACTCATATCTTATAGAAATTATTCTTTCAAATGATAACTATTTGAGTAATGACATTTATAATTGGAAATACAAAATAAATCTTTGCTCTTTTTGTACTCAACTTTTCAATACTTAAAGATATACTAAATTCTAAAATTTAATTAACAAAATCGTAAATCTATCTCAGAATATTTAATGTAAAAAAACATTAAATTAGGTGTTATATATGAAATTTAAATATTGATTACTAATAAGTTGATATAGTTAAAAAAGTTATTAACTTTAAGTAAATAAAATGTGTAAAAGTTCTAAAAAATAATAAAACCAAATATAATTAACGATTTTTTTACACAGAGTTAACACACCATATAATAATAACATATTCTTTAAATAATTTATTTTATATATATATAGATCAAATGAGAAAGATAATCAGTTTAAAATTTTAATCGAAAATGAAGTATCTTTGAAAACTGAAAGATGAGAAAGAAAAGTAAAAATATAATTTTAATTGCGGCAATGGTTTTTGCATGCCACGGTTTTTTTGCACAAGATATCAACCCGAATGGCTTTAATATTTTTCGATATGAGAACGATTCTATTTCCGCTAAAGGATTTTTACTAGATGGTAAACCTAACGGCTATTGGGTTAATTATGAGAGAAATGGACAAGTAAAATCAGAAGGAAATCGTAAAAAATATTTACTAGATAGCACCTGGAAATTTTACAAAAATGGAAGTTTAAAAGAGATTGTTAATTACTCTCAAAACAAGAGAAACGGGGAGTTTTTAGAATTTGCAGATTCAGGAATATTATACTCCAAGTCTTACTACGTAAACGATACATTGCAGGGGGAACGTAGGATATTTTATCCCACTCAAGAATTACATTTTTTATACAATTATTTGAACGGAAATTATCATGGAGAAGCATATGAATTTGACAAAGATTCTGTCATTATTTCTATTTTTAATTACAACAAAGGAAAACTTGTTAGAAGAGAATTAATAAACCGATACGACAGTAAAAACAACAAAACTGGGATTTGGAAAACTTATAGTAGCAGTGGAATTTTAAGAGAAGAGGGAGAATATAAAAATGGTAAAAGAAACGGTATTTTTAAACAATACAAATACAATGGGGAATTAGAAGAATTGAAAAAATACAACATGAATGAGTTAGAGCAAGATGCTGAAGAACTCAATTTTGTTGAACTATACAAAGAATATTACCCTACAGGAGAATTACATTTTACTATTGCAAAAAATGACAATGGAAAACGACAAGGAATTACACAGGAATATGATAAAAATGGAGATGTAATTGAAACAAAAATATATAAATCTGATACATTATTTGCAAAAGGAATTATAGATAAAGAGGGATTAAGACAAGATAAATGGTTGTTTTATTCTGGTGGTGAAAAAGTAATAGGTAAGGGAAAATATAAGGATGATTTAAAAATTGGAACTTGGTATTATTATTACAGAACTGGTGAGCTTGAACAAAAAGGAAAATTTAGTAAAGGAAAACATACTGGGAAATGGGTATGGTATTATAAAAATAAAACAGTTCACAGAGAAGAATATTACAGAAGAGGTAAAGAAGATGGAGAATTTATAGAATACAGTGAAGATGGAAAAATTTTAACAAGAGGGGATTATGTAAATGGATTGAGAGATGGAAATTGGTTTTACCAAGTAGGTGATCATACCGAAAATGGAAAATACAGTGATGGGGAAAAAGAAGGAGAATGGACTCATTATTATGATAATGAACAATTATATTTTAAAGGAAGTTATAAAAATGGAAAACCTGTTGATAAACACGTATATTACCATTATAACGGTAATAAAAAATGGACAGGTAAATATAGTTTAGGAAAAAAAGAAGGAAAATGGGTAAGGTATGATGAAAATGGCGTAGCATTAGTTACATTTAGTTTTAGAAATGATATTTTGATAAAAACTGACGGAAAAAAAATTAAACCAGCTTTCAAAGAAGAGATACAATAAATGAAAAGAAAAGAAAAATTAATAGTAGTACTCTCAGTTCTAATTTTATTAGGATTAATTCTATCTCAATATCTTGTTGTAAGAAATTCGGCAGAAATAGAGAAAGAAAACTCTACTATTGTAGGAGAAAAAAGGGAATTAACTAAAGTAAATTTTAAAACAGAAGTTACCCTAGCTCTTACTAAAGTGCGTGATAAATTAATATCAGCAAATAAAGAAATATCTAATAATATTTATCTGGATCCGGTAAAACAAATTCAAGAAGATTATTATGTAGTAAGTTTTTATGATACCATTTCTAAAGTATTATTAAAACCATTAATAGAAGAAGAATTTAGTAAGTATTACATAGATAAAGATTACCAAATCGGTGTATATGATTGTTTTACAGATTCTATAATTTTTGATGAATACACTACGGCATTAAATAATATTCCATTAAAATGGGAACATGATGGTTATTATTTTGGAGTTTATTTTACCAATTTATCTACAATAGAACCTATAGAAACTTCTTCTGTTCAGTATATTTCTATTTTAGGAACTTTGGTAATATTAATAGCAGGATCCTTCTTATTTTATTTAGCAAGAAGTATCTTAATACAAAAGAAAATATCGGCAATTACTTATGATTTTATTAATAACATGACTCATGAGTTAAAAACACCAATATCTACTATTTCATTATCTACAGATGTATTATTACAAACTACAGATAGTGATGAAAACGAAAGATTACATAGGTATTTAACTATAATAAAAACAGAAAATACAAGGTTAGAAAATCAAGTAGAAAGAGTGCTTCAAATAGCAAAATTAGATAAAGATAAAATCGAATTAAATTTTGAACCAATAGATATTCATAAAGTTATTAATACTTGTATAGAAACTTTTAATGTACCTGTTCATCAAAGAAATGGTGAAATATATCAAGATTTAAAAGCAACTGAAACTATGATAATAGGAGATATTATTCATGTAACAAATATTATTTATAATTTATTTGATAATGCAAATAAATATTCTTCTAAAGCACCAATAATTAGTATTAAAACGATAAATTTAAATAATCAAATTAAAATTATAATTTCAGATGAAGGAATTGGAATTAAAAAAGAAGATTGTAAAGAAATTTTTAATAAGTTTTATAGAGTTTCAACAGGAGATGTACATAATGTAAAAGGTTTTGGATTAGGACTTTATTATGTTAAAAAAATGATGTTGAAACACAATGGTGACATAACAATAGAAAGTGAATTAAACAAAGGAAGTCAGTTTACACTGACGTTTCCACTAGATAATAAATAAGGATGGACAAAAAAAGAATACTATTAGTAGAAGATGATTTTAATTTAGGGATTGTAGTTCAAGATTTTTTATCTCTTGAAGGATATTCTGTTCATTTATGTAGAGATGGAAAAGAAGGATTACAAAAATTTAATAAAAACGACTATGATGTTTGTTTATTAGATGTAATGCTTCCAGAAAAAGATGGATATGAAATAGCAGAAGATATTAGAAAAGTGAATAAAGAAATTCCAATTATTTTCTTAACTGCAAAATCTAACCCAGAAGATAAAGTAAAAGGATTTAAATCTGGTGGTGATGATTATATTACAAAGCCTTTTAATAGAGAAGAATTTTTACTTAGAATAAAAGCAATTTTACGAAGAGCTAACAATGAATTTGATGAAGAGGAAGAAGGTATAATTGAAATAGGTAAATATTCTTTAGATTTTAAAAATCTGAAATTAACCTGTACTGATGAAGATAAAAAGTTAACAAAAAGAGAAACTGCTATTTTGAAATTATTATCTGAAAACAGAAATAAAGTAATTGAAAGAAGCTTAGTTTTGAATTTAATATGGGGTGATGACAACTATTTTAATGGAAGGAGTTTAGATGTATTTATCACTAAATTAAGAAAGTACCTAAAATATGATGAAACAATTAGTATTAATAATATTCATGGAGTAGGATTTAAACTGGAATTACTAGAAAAATAAAATATCTTTGTAAAAAATATTTAAAAAAAAAGAATAGAATGTCAATATCAGATGCGTACCAAGGAGGTCAACAAAAGATGAATATTTCTCACCTTGAGAATTTAGTAGAAGTAGCACTTACAGATGGAAAATTAGTAGAAGAGGAAAGAGCTTTATTAGAAAAATTTGCTAAAAGACTGAGTATTTCTAGTGATGATTTGAACGAATTAATTAAAAATTCTAGTAAGCATGCTATAAACCCACCTGTAGACAGAGAAGATAGATATAGAAGATTTTATAGATTGATTCAGATGATGTTATCAGATGGAATTATTGGAGAAAAACAAGATATTTTGATCCATAAATTTGCCATAGGTTTAGGTTATTCTGAAGAAAGAACAGAAGAATTATACAACCAAACTATTGAATTTGTAAAGAATAAAGTAGATTTTGAAGATGCTTTTGAGAAAGTAACTCACTAAAGAATTACAAGATTAAAATTAGAAAAAGGATTAAGCTTAGCTTAATCCTTTTTTTTTATCTAATAAGTGATATATGGCCTTTTTTGGAGTGATTAATACCCTCATTATCAGTTACGTTTACTACGTAAACATAAACACCTAAAGGACATTTTATACCTTTATGTGTTCCATCCCATCCTTCAGTTTCGTCATTGGTTTCAAATAATAATTCTCCCCATCTATTAAATATTTTTAGATGAAAATTATTCATTTCATACCCTTTAATTAAGAACGTTTGGTTAAAATCTTTATCAGGCGTAAATGCATTTGGTGCATATAAAGTAAATTCATTTTTCACGTAAATAGTTTCTGATATAGAATCAAAACAACCAAATGAAGAATAGGCTAATAAAGTAGTTTTATAATATCCCGCTACATTAGGAAACATGTGAGTAGGATAATTATCTGTAGAAGTAGTTCCGTCTCCAAAACTCCAAAGGTAATTTACGGCCCCAGTAGATTTATTATCAAAATATACTTCTGGTCTAAATATTGAAACTACAGAAGGAATAGGATTAAATTTTGCTACTGGTTTAGGATAAATAACTAAAGGAACAGGCAATGAATCAATAAATACACATCCGTCACTAGTAGTGGTTTTTAATTTAACTTTAAAACTTCCTGCTGTGTCAAAAACGTGCATTGGGTTTTGAATAAATGAATTGTGACCACAACCAAAATCCCATTCCCAACTTACAATTGAAGAAGGTGGAGTTATTACAGAATTATCAGTAAAGGATACTAATTCTCCTTCGCAATATGCAAATAATGGAGGACCATAATTAAATACAGGAACTGGCAAATGAGAGATTATTATACTCGTATCATTTATACATCCAAACTTAGAGGTAACTGTTAGTTTTACTGTATAGTTTTGTATGTTTCCTGTGTAATTATGTTTCGGGTTTTTTAATGAAGAAAATGTTCCATCACCAAATTCCCACAACCAAGATATTATAGAATCTGGTGTATTAATACTGGAGTTATCTTTAAAAGAAATACTATCTCCCACACATTCGGTGGTGTAAGTGAAATCTACTAAAGCTTTAGGATTAATAGTTAAATTCTTTGAAGTCATATTACTACATCCCGAATCACTTATTACTTGTAAGTTTACAAGATAGATTCCCGAAGTAGCATAATTATTAAAAGGGTTTTGAATTGTATCGGTATTTCCATCACCAAAACTCCAATTCCATTTAGAAATAGAACCTACTGTAATAGAAGATGAATCATAAAAATTTGTTGGAAAACCAAGGCAGATATTTTTCGTGAATCCAAAATTAACAACAGGAATTGCATTCACAATTACATTTGTAGAATCTGAATCTATACAACCCTGACTAGAAACAACTGATAAAGTTACTTTATAAACTCCAGAAGTTGGATAAGTGTGAATAGGGTTTACAGCAGTAGAACTATTTCCATCTCCAAAATTCCAAGAAGAACTTGATATTGTTGCGCCTGTTGCAGAGGAGTTATTTACAAACTGAACACCTGTTCCTTCGCATATTGGTGTAGAAACTGAGAAAGAAGCATCAGAACCGCCTAATACGGTAATATATTTGATAGATTGAGCTCCACATCTATTTACTCCACTTTGTACGTTTAAAGTAGCTGTATATAATCCAGAAGCTGCATAAGCGTGAGTTACAACTGAACCAGAACTATCAATAGGAGAAAAATCTCCAAAATTCCATTTCCAAGAAACTGGAATACCAGATGATGCATCTGTAAAAGTAGTGGCTAGTCCTACACAAACTGTATCATGAGTAAAATCGGCAACTGGTACTGTGTTTACCAATACTGTTTTTGAAATACTACTATCGCATCCACCATTATTTGTTACTGTTAAAGTTACTGTATAAACTCCTGGTGCTGCATAAGTATAAGATGGGTTATTGGTAAAAGAACTATTTCCATCACCAAAATCCCACGAGTAACTTGTAATTGGCTGATTATTGGTAGTAAGATTAGTAAAATTCATGTTATTTCCCATGCAAACTGTATCTGCAATAAAATTAGGAACAGGAATAGAGTTTACTGTGATTGTTTTAGAAATTGTATCGGAACATCCAGAAATACTTTGAACGATAAGAGTCACAGTATAATTTCCTGTAGCTGAATAAATATGAGTAGGATTTTGGTTATTAGATGTATTTCCATCACCAAAGTTCCAGTCCCAGCTATTTGTAACTCCTGAACTAGAGTCATTAAAATTGATAGTTCTTCCTACACAAGCCAAAGAATAATTGAAATGAGCTTGTACTATAGGCAAAACCAAAGCAACTTTACTTAAAGTATCACTACATCCAAAAGGAGTAGTTACGGTTAGTGTGGTTTTAAAACTACTATCTAATCCATATGTATGAGTAGGATTTTGATTAGTAGAGGAATTTCCATCACCAAAACTCCAAGATGAATTTAAATTTGTACCAGAAGATAAATTTGTAAAAGTGGTAGGGTTAGTAAAGCATACTGTATCTAGAATAAAATCTGCAATTGGTGTAGGTAAAACAATCACTGTATCTGTTGTAGAATCTATACATCCATAAGGATTTTCTACAATTAATTTTATTTGAAACAAACCATCATTTAAATAAGAATGAGTTGGATTTACTGATGAATCATTTACTCCATCACCAAAATTCCAAAAATAGCTAGTGGCTAAAGTAGATGAATTTAATAAAGTAACAGAATCTCCTAAACACAAAGTATCTACTTGTGGAGAAAATTGAGCTATAGGTTTTGCTTGTACAATAATAGATTTAGAAATACTGTCTTCACATCCATTTGCATTAATTACTTTTAAAGTAACTAAATAAGCGCCATCTGTGGCATAGGTATAATAAAAACTGGGAGAAATATTTGTATCAAGCCCACTTCCATCACCATAATTCCAAATATAATAAACAGGGTTGCTAGGCGATACGGATCTAATAAAATTTGTAGCTAATCCATAACATACTGTATCGCTAGTAAAGTTTGCCGAAGGTTTTATATTCACCACTACCGAATCTGAAAAAGTACTATCACATCCATTGATATTAGTCACTGTTAAAGACACAAAATAAGTTCCTGAGTTTATATATTGATAAACAGGATTTTTAAGACTAGAAAAATTACCATCTCCAAAATTCCAAAAATAAGAACTAGCAGGATAACCCAAAACAGTAGAATCTTGAAATACAGTTGGAGTTCCTACACAAACCTCTTCTGCTTTAAAATAAGTTTTTGGCACTGTACTTATTGTAATTAACTGCGTGATGGTATCAATACATCCCGATATATTTTCTACTATTAATCTTACAGAGTAATTACCTCCTAAAGAATAAATGTGGGTAGGGTTTTTTACGGAATCTGTACTTCCATCACCAAAATCCCAATTCCATTTTATTGGATTAGCAGAAGAAGAATCGTAAAAATTAGTAGTCTTTTTTGCGCAAGAAATAGAGTTTCCAAAGTTTGCTACGGGTCTGTCATAAACAATTACAGAGTTTATTGTAGAGTCAACACATCCATAAGTATTAGAAACAAGAAGCGAGACAGAATAAGTAGAATCATTTAAATACAAATGAATAGGATTCTGAACCGAAGAACTATCGCCATCTCCAAATTTCCATTTCCAAGATATTGGTCCAAATAAAGAAGAATCGCTAAAAGAAGTAGTGTAAGTATAACATACAGAATCGGAATAAAACCTTGCAATAGGATTAGGATTTATTACAATAGATTGAAATGAAGTATCTTGGCAATTGTATAATGTATTGGTAATTAACATTACTAGATAAGTACCTGCTGTATCATAAGAATGATTAGGGGAGTTTATTAAACTAGAATCTCCATCTCCAAAATACCATTTGTAAGAGTTACTTCCTACAGAATTGTTTTGGAAACTGATGACTTCTTTTTCACAAGCTACAGTATCCGAAGGTTTAAATGAAGAGTTTGGTAAAGGATGAACAGTAACATTTTGAGTCAAACTATCGTTACATCCATTTGCTGTATAAATAATTAACTTTAAAGAAAAAACACTGTCATTTGTATTTGATGGGTTAACAAATATTTGATTATTTGGCGAATAGGAAACATCAGAATTTCCATTTTCAAAGCTCCATGCATATGTATCTCCTGCAGATACTGAACTTGTATTGGTAATTGCTACTTCCAAATCCGAACAACCTGATAAGGGAGTATAAGTAAAAGAAGGATCTGGACCAGGAAACACAACAATATTTGCTGTATCATAAGACCTACATCCGCCACTATCTACGGTTAAATAAACGGCATTAGATCCTGGTGTTGTAAACAATACAGAAGGAGTATATGAGGATGAAAGAAAAGGAAAACCACCATTAATATTCCACAAATAACTTCCGCCATTTGGCGCTCCATTGGTTAGGTTAACTCTTAAATCTTCACAACCAGAATCTACATCTGCAATAATATTTGCAACAGGAGCTTTACTCACTGTAGTTACAGAAAATGTAGAATCTCTACCACAATATCCATCCACAAAAAGCCAAGTTGTATCTTTTCCGTATGAATTAAAATGCCTAATATGTGGACCAGAAAATGTTGAGGTATCTCCATTACTAAATTTCCACAAAACTTTAAGACTGTCTCCATTAGATACATTTCTAAATTGCAAACTATCTCCTAAACAAACAGTGGCATTAATTGGAGTCATTCTTGCAAGAACTGCAGGGTGTACTTTTATAGTAAATGCAGTGTCGTAAGACCCACATTGGTTAGATAGATTATAACTCATTATATTATTAATTAAATTATAACCTGTATTTGTAAATGTAACCGGAGGAAAAGTATCACCTGCAAAATAATAACCTCCATTTCTTCGCCATAAAGAAGATGTGTTGTTTCCATAAGGAATTGCTCCGCCAGATACAGTCATAGGAGAACATCCTTCTATATCCGATACAGATGCAATTGCATAGGGAATAGAATCTATTATGATTAACGATTTTACTGAGTCTACTCCACAATAACCTGTTACGGTAAGCATTACAGAATCTATTCCTTGCGAAGGATAAATTTTCTTGTGAGGGCCTTGTAAAGTTGAGGTAGTTCCGTCTCCAAAACTCCAAGCGTATGATAATGAATCTCCCGTAGAATTGCTTTGGTGAAAAATTGAGTCTCCCGAACAGATTAAGTAAGAAGTTGGGGCTAAGATTGCATTTACTTCTGGGTGTACTTTTACTGTAAAAGTAGAATCATAAACACCACAATGATTGGTAAGACTATAACGAACTATGTAAGTTTGAATAGCTGCTGTATAGTTAGTAAAAGTTTGTGTTGGAAGAGTATCGCCAAAAGCAACTTGTACTCCATCTACATACCATCTGCTTAATGTTCCGTAACCAAAATTTGTTGCACTTCCTCCAACTTCCATTCCAGAACAACCTTCTAGAGGCGTTACTGTAACTTGAGCATATGGAAGAGAATCTATAGTTATAACTTGCAACATAGAGTCTTTTCCACAATCATTTGCTGCTACTAATTTTATCGTATAAGTTCCTGCACTATAAGTTTGAAACGGGGGGTCTGTTCCTACGTAAGTATTTCCGTTACCCATGTCCCAACTAAAATTATTGGCTGGGGTTACTAGTTGAGAATTATTAGTGAAAGAAATTATTTGTGGGGAACAGCCTCTCCCTACTAGTGAGCTTGTGAAATCTACAATAGGTGAATTTGAAACCATTATGGGCCCTACAGAAGAATTTGAAGAATAACACGAATTGGTAGCTGTTAATGATATTGTGAATCCTCCAGTACTGTCATAAATATGTGTAGGTGCCGTAGTAGAATTTGTATCTATTGGTGCGGATCCATCTCCAAAATCCCAAGTGTAAGTAGTTGCATTTACCGAAGCATTTATAGGAGTAACAGAATGAGGAGCACAACCAGAAACTTGGCTTAAAGGAATAGTGAAGGAGGCTGAAATGTATTTTTCAAAAATTACAATTATAGTATCTGTGTATGTACATCCGTTTGCATCAATCGCAGAACAAACCACATCAAAAGTTCCAAAAGAATTAAAAGTATGAGTTAATGTATCTGGTGCTGTTGCATAATTTTGTGTAACAGTAGTTGTTCCGTCTCCAAAATCCCAAGTATAAGTAATCCCTGGTGCAGAATTATTTACAAAAGTTACAAAATCAAAAGAAGAGGTATCTCCGACAGATAAACATCTTCTTGTGTCACCATCTCCATCATCACCTGCTATTGTAATTGTTGGAGTATTTAATATATTAATTGAAGAGGTAAAAGTATTGGAACAACTGTCAGAATTGAAAACAGATAAAGAAACTGTATAAGTTCCTCCAGCTCCATACAAGTGAGTTGGATTAAGAGAAGTGTCTGTTACTCCATCCCCAAAATCCCATAGATAACGTGTACTAGCAACTGTATTAGTTGAGTTATTAGCAAAAGGTATATCAAAATTTGGACAAAGATTCCCTGTAGGGAAGCTAAAGCTAGCATTGGGCGTAGGGAAAACGATAACAGTAAGAAAAGATGTATCTCTACAAACTCCTAATGTGTCAAATGCAACTTGCATAATTTGATAAGATCCTGCTGTTGTAAGTGCAGTAGAAACAGAATTAGAAGTTCCTGTAGTAGATGCAAACTGAGTACCATTGTTATACCATTGATATCCTGCAGTATTTGCATTTACACCTGATGAAGTATTAGTAAAAGTAATGGAATGTGGTCCTGTACCACAAATTGTGGCCCACGAAGACGTAAATGTAGGTAATACATTTATGCAATCTGCTTTTAAATTATTTGAGAAAAAAGTTAATACAAATAAAAGAGCTATAATCTTTAAAATCCTAGTAGACATAAGTTTTACTACGAAAAAAGATTAAAATAGTTTCTGTAATAGGGCATTAATTAAAATTCTACAGTTTTAGTTAGAATTTCTCCTTCTCTATTTACTTGTACTTCTGTAATAGTTCCAACTTCAAATTTGGCAAGACAATTCATGTAATCGGTCATGTTTTTTACTTCAAATTCTCCCATTTTTATTACAATATCACCTTTTTCAATTCCTCCTTTTTGTGCAGGTCTATCTTCTTTTACTCCGTCAATTCTCATTCCTTCACCATCAAATAAATAATCTGGAATAACTCCTAGCGTTACCTTAAAAGCTCTTGCTTTGTTAGATTTTTCTTTTGTTTTTGTAAAAGGAATAGTATCGTATTGATTCAAAGAAAGAACTACAGATTCTATGTAGTCTGCAACTTTTACAATTCCTCCAAAATTGATAAACTCCGTATCGTCTGTTGGTTTGTGGTAATCTTTGTGTTGTCCAGTAAAGAAATGTAAAACAGGAACATCAGCTAAGTAAAATGAAGTGTGATCAGAAGGCCCAACTCCAGAAGAATCAAATTTAGATTGAAATCCAAAAGTATTACAAGAATCTAAAATTGGTTTGAATACTGGCGAAGTTCCAATTCCATAAATAGCTAATCTATTGTTAGTATCTAATCTTCCTACCATATCCATATTTATCATAAAATTCATTTCAGAATTAGATAACGTAGAGTTTTTTACAAAATAGTTTGATCCCCACAATCCTTTTTCTTCTCCTGTAAAGGCAATGAACAAGATATTAGATTTCAAATTAGATTTTTTCAATTTATTTGCCAATCCAAGCATTGCAGCAACACCACTTGCATTATCATCTGCTCCATTGTGAATTTGTCCTGCACTATCTGCCAATGATCCTTCTTCACCATATCCTAAATGATCGTAGTGAGCACCAATTACAATAGTTTGTTCCGATTTGTTATCTACAAACCCCAATACATTTCTTCCTTCAATTTCTCCACCAAGCATCAATGTGTCGTGTGGGTGAGCTTTCATTTTTCTTGTAAAAGTTTGAAAATAAGTACTATCATCTCCTTTTGGAGTTAATCCTATTTCTTTCATTCTTTTTGCAATATAAGTTGCAGCAATAATTTCTCCTTGCGTACCCACTTCTCTTCCTTCTAAGCTGTCATCTGCCAAAAAAGAAACATCAGTTTTATAATCCTCCATGTAATTAACAGTAGGAGTGTTTTTTGTGACAAAATTACAAGCAGTCAATAAGGTTGCTGAAAGTAAAACGGTAAATAATTTCATAGTATAATTTTATTAGGTCTAATTCTTTTGCAAAGATAGAAGTTTGATAATCGATAATAATATGATTTCTGTTATATTTTATTTAAAATATAACATTTACTTTTGTGTTTAAATTATATATAATCAAATGAAAAAAGCGACATCACTATTATTAATACCCTTTTTTATGGCTTGTTCTAGTCCAGAAAAAGGAGATCATTATTCAGGAGAAACTTCTAAAAAAGAAGCTCCTCAAGAAGAAACACATTTAGCTAATCTAAAACAATTAACTTTTGGTGGTAATAATGCCGAAGCATATTGGAGTTTTGATAATACTAAATTGGTGTTTCAATCGGATTATAGCAACTGGGGAAACAAGTGTGATCAAATTTATATGATGCCAGTTACACAAAACTTAACTGATACAAATACAATCCCTCAGTTAATTAGTACAGGAAAAGGAAGAACTACTTGTAGTTATTTTATGCCAGGAGATACAACAATCATTTATGCATCTACACACTTAGCAGATGATGCTTGTCCTATAGATCCTCCAAAAGGAGATAAATATGTATGGCCAATACACCCATCTTACGATATTTTTGTAGCCGACCTTGAAGGAAACATGAAGCAACAATTAACTTTCCGTGATGGTTATGATGCAGAAGCAACAGTATCACCAAAAGGAGACTTAGTGGTATTTACTTCGGATCGTTCTGGAGATTTAGAATTATACACAATGAATATTGATGGTTCTGATGTGAAACAAGTAACAACAGAATTAGGATATGATGGAGGAGCATTTTTCTCTCCTGATGGAACAAAATTAATCTTTAGATCTTCTCGTCCAAGAACAGAAATGGAAAAGAAAGAATACAAAGATTTATTGGCAAAAGGATTGGTACAACCTACACACATGGAATTATTTGTATGTAACGTAGATGGTAGTGATATGAAACAAATCACAAACCTTGGAGGAGCAAACTGGGCACCATTTTTTCACCCATCTGGAGAAAAAATCATCTTTAGTTCTAACCACAAGACAAAAACTTTCCCTTTCAACTTATTCTTAATAAACCTAGATGGTTCTGGATTGGAGCAAGTAACATTTGACAAAACATTTGATTCTTTCCCAATGTTCTCACCTGACGGAAAAAGAATCGTATTTTCATCTAACAGAGACAATGGTGGAGGTAGAGCAACCAACATGTTTGTTGCTGATTGGGTAGACTAATTTATAGTTCATACTAGATAATAATGAGTCCTTAGTACA
>CAXIAX010000015.1:0-39091 GCA_964021785.1 uncultured Flavobacteriales bacterium | reverse complement strand
ACAAATACGTCATTTTTACCTTCGCTATATTTTGGCATTGGGTAAATATTCATATCTGGATTATCTTGTAAGACACAACCTGGCGTATCGGCAATTAGTTTTCTTATTGCAGAAATCTCAAACGGCTTGTTACACTCCACATTCAATGCTTCTGAATGTCCACCAACTACAGGAACACGAACTACAGTTGCTGTAATTCCTATCGTGTTGTCAGAAAAAATCTTGTGAGTTTCATCTACCAATTTTTGTTCTTCAGTAGTGTATCCATCTTCCTGAAAATCTCCTCCGTGAGGCAAACAGTTTTTATCAATTGGGTAAGGATAAGCCATTTCTCCTTTTTCGTTATTTCTTTCGTTTTCCATTTGGCGAACAGCCTTCACACCAGTTCCTGTAATGGATTGATAAGTAGAAATCACTAATCTTTTTATCCCGTAATTTTTTTGAATTTCGCTCAAAGCCAATACCATTTGTATGGTACTACAATTTGGATTCGCAATTATTTTATCGCTAGCTGTTAATTCGCTCGCATTAATTTCTGGTACAATTAATTTTTTATCCGTATCCATTCTAAAAGCCGAAGAATTATCGATTACCGTAGTTCCTGCATCAGCAAATTGTTGTGCAAATGCTCTAGAAGTATCACCTCCTGCCGAGAAAATAGCAATGTGTGGTTTTCTCGAAATTGCCTCTTCCATTGAAATAATTGCATGTTTACTTCCACCAAATTCTATTTCTTTTCCAATAGATTTTTCTGATGCTACCAATAATAAATTGGTGATAGGAAAAGAGTTTTCTGCTAGTACTTTCAATATTTGAGTTCCTACCATTCCGGTAGCTCCAACAACTGCTATATTCATGTTAATAAGGATTTAATTGTTTTTTAATGTGCTTTTCATTCAATCTAGCTACAAAAATATATATATTTATAATAGAAACCACAACATGACTAAAATACTTTTAACACTTTCGTTAATATTTACACTTGTTACGTTAAATTATTCTCAATTTACCGATAATTTTGTAGATGGAAACTTTACTGCCAATCCGGTTTGGAGCGGAAACACGAGTGATTTCGTGGTAACAGCTAATGAATTACAACTAAATGCACCTTCTGTATCTAGCAATAAATCCCTAAGCACAAGCTCTCAAGCAATAAATAATGCTACCTGGGAATTTAAAGTAAGAATGGGATTCAATCCTTCTTCCTCCAATTATGCACGTGTTTATCTAGTATCAAATGCGTCAAACCTGGCTGGTTCGCTTAATGGTTATTTTGTAAAAATAGGAGGAACAGATGACGAAGTCTCTTTGTTTTCGCAATCTGGAACTACGGAAACCAAGATTATTGACGGTAGAGATGGCACAGTTTCTACTTCATCTACCGATATAAACGTAAGAGTTACTAGAACTGCTGCAGGAGCTTGGCAAGTTTTTACAGATACATCTGCCCTTACTCCTTCTTATATTTCTGAAGGAACAACTGTAGATAATACTCATGTTCAGAGTTTGTTTTTTGGTGTAAGATGCAACTTTACTTCTACCCGTTCTACTTTGTTCTTTTTTGATGACTTTACTGTTACAGGAACTGCTTTTGTAGACACTGTAAAACCAATTTTAGACACTGTTATCTCCCTATCCAATACACAGCTAGAACTTTATTTTGACGAGCCTGTTGATGCTATTACTTCGCAAACTATTGCAAATTACACAGCCAATAACGGAATAGGAAATCCATCTTCGGCAGTAAGAAATACATTGAATTTAAGCCAAATTACTTTGACTTTTGCAAGCCCTTTTCCTGCAGGAATTACTCATCAACTTACAGTAAATAACGTAGAGGATAGCACAGGAAATACAATGAATACTCAAACAAAACCATTTTTGTTTTTCATTCCAGCTTCTGCCGTTTACCGTGATGTAGTAATCAATGAAATATTTGCAGATCCTTCTCCAATTATTGGTTTGCCTGATGGTGAATATGTGGAAATCTACAATACATCTTCTACTAAAATATTTGATTTGGCCAATTGGCAATTTACAGACGGAAGCTCTACTTCTACCTTGCCTAGCTACACTTTGCTTCCCAATTCTTATGTTATTTTAATTGCCAACTCTAGTTTATTCGATTTTTCTGCCTATTCAAATGTATTAGGATTGAGCTCTTTTCCTAGTTTGAACAACAGTGGAGAAACAATAGAATTATTGGACAACACAGGAAGTTCAATAGATAAAGTAGAATACGAATTAGCTATGTATCAAGATGCAGTAAAAGATGATGGAGGATGGAGTTTAGAAAAAATAAATCCCAATTCCCCTTGTTTTAATTCACAAAATTGGGCTGCTTCCACAGATATAAATGGAGGAACTCCTGGAGCGATAAACTCGATAAATGCAAATACAGTAGACACTGAATCGCCTTCTGCAATTTCTGCTTATGCAATTGCTAACAATCAAATAGAAATTACGTTAAGCGAACCTATTGACACGGCTTTATTCAATTCTACCACTACTATATCTAACGGAAGAACAATAACCTCTTACACCTCCTTAAATACATTTGGAACACAATTGTTATTGACTGTCTCTCCCTTGCTAGATACAGGAATACGATATACCATCACGATAGATTCTTTGATGGATTGTTCAGGTAATCTATCCAACAGCACTACAGAAGTATATTTAGCAAATTTACCGGTAGCTGGCGCTCTTATTTTGAATGAAATATTATTTGACCCTTACACAGGTGACGAAGATTTTGTGGAGCTATATAACCATTCGGATTTATACATAAACCTAAAAGATTGGAGTCTTGCGAACGACAATAGCGGAATTCCCGATAATATTAAAACGATTGAAATAAATTACATAATAAAACCAAACGACTATGTAGTAATTACAAAAGACTACAGCTTGGTTACATCACGATATAAAACCCATTCTCCTTCAAAATTTATTGAACTAGAAACCCTACCAACTTACTCCAATGATGAAGGAACTGCCTATATCTTGACTCCAAGTTTAACTGTATCTGATAAATTTTATTACGAAGACGACTACCACTTTCAGTTACTTAGGAGCACAGATGGTGTTTCACTAGAACGATTAGACTTTGACAGAGAAACAAATGAAAAATCTAATTGGCACTCGGCTGCTACTGAAGTAGGTTATGCTACCCCAGGTGTTAGAAATTCACAATACAATCCTGCTATATTAACACAGGAGACTATAGAAGTTTCTCCCAAACTATTCTCTCCAGACAATGATGGCTATGAGGATATCTTAACTCTTTCTTATTCACTTGAAGAATCTGGCTATGCAGGAAATGTAACAATTTTTGATGCAAAAGGAAGATTAGTTAAGACACTTGTTCAGAATCAAGTCTTGGCAAAAGAAGGAGCTTTTACTTGGGACGGAACCAATAACGATTACAACAAAGCAAGAATGGGAGCTTACATTATTTTGTTTGAGTTTTATGACTTATCAGGAAATGTAAAAACCGTTAAGAAATCTTGTGCTATTGGACATAGATTGTAATCTTATTTTCTACCTCAATAAATTAACATGCCCATGTAATTCTCTATTTAATCCTGATGGATCTTTGTAGACAATTCTGTATACGTAGGTGTCTTGCTCTAGGTCTTTACCGTTTTTTCCTTTACCATCCCATCCCATTTTAGGATCTGTGGTATAAAAAATTTGGTCTCCCCATCTATTGAATATCATAAACTCATAGTCAATAAAACTAGCTACGCTAGGCATAAACAATTCGTTTATATCGTCTCCATTTGGTGTAAATGAATTAGGCACAAATATCTCTGGCCTCACATAAACTTGAGCCACCAAAGTATCAAAACATCCAAATATGTTTTCGATAATAAGTGTTGGGTAATAATACCCTTCATTTTTATAGGTTACCGTTTCTTGGATAAAAGGAGAATAAAATCCACCATCATCATCATAAAAAACTGCAGACACGACCTCTTTCGAAACATTTTCAAAAGTCACTACTGGAGAATAGGCAGGTACTATTTCATCTAATATTTTTAATTCTGCTTTTGGCTTTGGATATAAACGAACATTCAGAATAGATGTATCTGCACAAACAGCATTGGTTGGGTCTACAACAAGCATTACTCTGTAAACTCCCGTATCAGGATAGGTATAACTTGGCGATACAGCAAGAGATGTATCTCCTAAAGTTGTAGCATCTCCAAAATTCCAAAAGTAAGAAGAAGCGTTTATACTTTGGTTGGTAAAAGTTACTTCAAAACTATTGCAAATCGTTCCTGGATCAAAAATAGAGGCTATAGATTTTTGACAATTTAAAACATTGAACTGAAAGTCACGGATTGTCTCACTGATAAAAACTCCGTTTCTATATTCTTTTACCTTAACTCCTACTACAAATTTCCCTATTCCTGTAGGCACTCCCGTCATTATTCCTGTTGCTGAATTTATTGCTAAAACAGGGGTAGCAGTAAGTTGATTATTTACACCAAAACCGGCTGCCCAGTTTACAGTAGAAAAAGGAGGAGGTGATGGATTTGGCAATGGATTAGCTGATGTTCCTCCCACGTAAGGTGTCATAAACTCATACACCAACGAATCTCCATCTGGATCTGTGGCAGAATAATCAAAATTAATTGAATCGTAAAGACACATAAATACTGGTGGAGAATTATTGAAAGAAGGACTGCTGTTACAAAAATTATCGTTTGGAGGGATAAAAGAATAATATGTATTACCTGCAGTAGATGGTGAAGTTATGTTGATAATAGAAGGACCTCTGCAACACCTTTGGTAAACTAAATCATAACCTCCTGCAGATGGCAACAAAGTGGTGGTATCCACATAAACGGTTTGTTTTAAACATAATCCTGGAGGCACTACCAAACAACTAGAAATTGTATTAATAGGAATATCACTCTGTCCAGCAAATTGAATATTTAGTGTTCTAACCAAGGAACCAGATGAATGATCAAATATTCCAACATTTGCTCTTGTATCAAACTGAGTAGAACTCGCTTGGCAATCTCTGTAAACTGTAAGAGTTATTTCATAAGAATTACCTCCCAAACACCTATAGCTCATCTCCCCACCTACTAGGTGAGCCCCATAAAGTGACGGAATAGAAAAGCACATACAAACTAATGCTATTACAAAGTAACGATATGTACTAAAAGATTTCAAAACTAAACACTTAGGATTATATTCTTAATACGGTTTAATAAAAAGAATGGTTGGTTATCTAATTTACAAAAATAAAACCACATTGTGATTCGTATTTATTCTAAGGTGGTAAATATTGAGTAAAGTGTTAATTGCTGATTATTTAAAACAAAAAAAAGAGGCATTATTAGATAATAAAGCCTCTTTCCTAATAATTCTATTAAAAGAATATCATTTTTACTTAGTTACTACAACTAAATATTTACTTACACTCCAAAATTTATCTGCATTCAAAATCTTAATTTTCTCTACATTTCCATCTCCCACCAATTCGTATGAACCTGCAGGATGAGTAGTTACAATTTCTGCTTTCTTCACTCCCATTGGAATTTCTGTAAGTTCTTTTGTATTTACTTCTGTAAAATAATCTTTATTAAAATCATCTTTTAATTTCTTTGTTTTCCCTATTCCAATCACTCCACCTTCTGCAGTAATTACATTGTTATCTTTCAATTCGCTTTTTGTACCAAAAGCATAATAAGCTCTGTGTAATAATTCGTCTTGCGTTTCTATCAATTCGTTTTTATCTGCAATTACAGCAATGTTATTTTCATAAGCTGCCATCAACTCATCAAAAGCAACTCCCATATCAGTTAATTCTCCTTTCATTCCAAGAATTTTAACCTCTCTTTCTTCTGCTTGAGCCGATAAGTTTCTTATTACTTTTTCCAAGTCATCCATTTGGATATTAGCGTTAGATAATTTAGATTTCATGCTAGCTATTTTCTTTTTGTTATCTGCCAACAAAGCTCCCAACTGCTGTAAATCTTCTTTTATTTGTTCTGGAGTTTGTTTCACTCCATCCCCTCTTTTTGGCAACAATACAGTATTCTCTCTGTTTCTTATTTGATCCAAATTGCTTTGCACCTCCAAGATAAACTGAGAATATTCTGTAATTAAATTATCTTTTTCTGCGATTTGCTCGTTTTGTATTTTCAAGTCTTCGTTCTCTTGTTTCATAGTTTCTAACTGAGCTTGTAAGTCGCCAGACTCACTTCCACAAGAAGTAACAAAAATTAAGGCTGTAAATAAATAAATTAGCTTTTTCATAGGTTATAAATTGAGGTTTGGTTTTTGGTTTATAGTTCTTGTTTTCAAAATTAGAAACTTTCTTTTGTTTAAAGAATCTTAAAAGACTCACTAACGAATTTGTGGTTTGTAACTGATAATCAAAAATAAAGAAATTATGTTGTTCTGAGAAACAATAATTGGTTTCATTTATAAACAGAAAAAAAATAAAAATAGTATATTACTCCTATGGAATTATTAAAGTTTTTGGACGAGAATAAGTTGTGGAAGGAAACAAGAACCTACAAAAGGAACGATTTTATAAAACACGGCAACACCATTGACACTAATCTATACTTTGTGGTAGAAGGAAGCGTGAGAGTTTATATTGCACACGAAAACGAAGAAAAAGTTATTCGTTTTGGATACAAAAACTCTATAATCACTGCTCTCGATTCTTTTTTTACTGGCCTACCTTCCCTTTTTTATATTCAAACGATAAAAAAAACTACCGTTAAAATACTGAGCAAAGAAACTCTTAATCAATTAATAACAACTCATCCTACGATTAATAATTTTTGGAATAAAAATCTAGAAGAATTAGCGATTCAGCAATTGGAAAGAGAAATTGACATACTTACCAATTCACCAAAAGAAAGATATTTGAGAGTGCTGAAAAGAAGTCCGCAATTGTTTCAAGAAATCCCCAATAAGCACATTGCCTCTTACCTAAGAATGTCGCCAGAGACTTTGTCTAGAATAAAAAAACATTGATTTGAGTCAATGTTTTATTCTCTTAGCTTTCTGAAATTTGTACTATGAAAACATCCCAACTAATAAGTGAGTTGAAAGAAATGACTTTAGCTCACGTTCTAGAAGCCGAAAAATTCCAATTATTGAAATTGGAACAATTGAACAAAAAACAAAATGATACTTCATGGAGCATACTCGAATGTTTGGAACATTTGAATTTATATGGTGATTTTTATATTCCCGAGATAAATAAAAGAATGCAAGAATCTAACTCTACTCCCAACGAAAATTACAAAAGTGGATTACTAGGAAATTACTTTGCCAAAAGTATGTTACCCAATGAGAAACTGAATACCATGAAAACATTCAAAAACATGAATCCTAATGGCAGCTCTCTTGATAGCTCTATCATAGATCGTTTTTTGAAACAACAATCAGCACTGCTTGAAATATTAAAAATAGCAGAAACCAAAAACATTCAGAAAATAAAAACCAGCATTAGCATATCTAACCTCATAAAATTGAGATTGGGAGATTCATTACGTGTTGTCGTTTACCACAACAAAAGGCACATTGCTCAAGCAAAAAGAAATACAAACTAAAATTTTAGTTTAAACCATAACCACCTATTTCTGTCTCTTCAATGGGTTCTCTGTTATTTCTTTGTGTATTTTTCTATTCTTATAAACATCTACAGCTAAGTATACCGCATTTCTGAAAGAAGACTCTGACGCTTCATTCTTTCCTGCAATATCAAATCCTGTTCCGTGATCTGGAGAAGTTCTTACAATTGGCAATCCTGCAGTAAAGTTTACTCCGTTACCAAAAGAAAGACTCTTGAATGGAACTAAACCTTGGTCGTGATACATAGCAAGTACACCATCAAACTGAGTATATACAGAGCTACCAAAAAATCCATCAGCCGAATAAGGACCAAAAGCCATGATTCCTTTTCCTTTAGCATCAGCAATAGCTGGCGAAATAATATCTTTTTCTTCGTCTCCAATTACTCCATTATCTCCTGCGTGAGGATTCAATCCCATTACAGCAATTTTTGGTCTTGTAATACCAAAATCTTTTATCAAACTTTCGTTTAATTGCATTAATGCAGTTACAATTTTTTCTTTTGTCAATGTTCTAGCTACATCTTTCAAAGGAATATGTCCTGACACTACAGCAACTCTCAATTTATCTGCAACCATTAGCATAAGCGCACTTTCCACATTAGATAGTTTTGCTAAAAACTCGGTATGCCCAGGAAAACTAAATTCACTGCTTTGTACATTGTGTTTATTAATTGGTGCTGTTACCAAAACATCAATTTTTGAAGCCGCTAAGTCATCTGTAGCTGCTTTCAAAGATTTTATTGCATATTCTCCTCCTTCTGGAGTTTCTTTTCCTATATTTAATTGAGGATCTTTATCCCAACATTTCTTAATATACAAAGTTTTAGATTTAGCTTCCATTCCTTCCTCTAGGTTGGTATGAGTTAAAGCAGGTAAATCCAAAGATTTTCTGTGAGCAGAAAGCAAAGAGGCAGATCCATAAATTACAGGAGTAACAAAATCGAGCATTCTATTGTCCGAAAATGTTTTAAGAATTACTTCTGGACCAATTCCATTGATGTCTCCAATAGAAATCCCTACTCTTATCGCCTTATTTTTTGATGAATTACTCATAATTTTGTTTAAAATCGTTTTTTATCCTACAATAAACCAAAAGGTTTAATAATTTTGTACACTCAAAGGTAAAATATTTTTATCTAAATGAAATTAATATAAAGAAAATGAATATCACTAAAGAACAAGTTTTAGATGCTCTAAAAAATGTGATTGAACCAGATTTGAAAAAAGACATTGTAAGTCTTGGTTTGGTTTCGGGAATAGAAATTAAAGGAATGGAAATTTCTTTTAAATTAAGAATAAGTAATCCTGCTTTACATAGTAAGAAAAGAATGGAGCAAGCCTGCGAATTTAATCTAGAAAGATTTATTAGCAGTGATGTAGAAGTAGACATTGAAATATCTGGAATTGGTTCTGAAGAAACAGATCCTAATTTAAGAAAAATACTACCTGGAGTAAAAAACATTATTGCAGTAGCGTCTGGAAAAGGAGGTGTAGGAAAATCTACAGTTACAGCAAACTTGGCAGTAAGCTTAGCAAAAAAAGGATACAAAGTGGGATTGGTAGATGCAGATATCTACGGACCTTCTATGCCTTTGATGCTTGATTGTGCTTTTGAAAAACCAACTATGATTGATGTAGACGGAAAAAGCTACATTGCACCAGTAGAAAGCTACGGAGTAAAAGTTATGTCTATCGGATTTTTTGCAGATCTTAACCAAGCAATAGTTTGGAGAGGGGCAATGGCTAGTAAAGCCATCAAGCAAATGTTTATGGATACGCATTGGGGAGAATTGGATTACATGTTAATTGATTTACCTCCAGGAACAGGAGATATTCACTTAACTCTTGTACAATTAGTGCCAATTAGTGGAGCTGTAATTGTAAGCACGCCACAAGAAATTGCATTGGCAGATGTGAAGAAAGGAATTCACATGTTTAAGATGCCAAATATCAATGTTCCTGTATTGGGAATTATTGAAAACATGTCATACTTCACCCCTGCAGAATTGCCTGACAACAAGTATTATATTTTTGGAAAAGAAGGTGCAAAAGACCTTTGCGAACAATTGGATGTAAAACTATTGGGGGAAATTCCATTGGTGCAAGGAATAAGAGAAGCTGGAGATGCAGGAAAACCAATTGCTACAGTTGACGGAAGTCCATCTGCTATTGCTTTTGATTTAATTTCGGCAAATGTAATCGAGCAATTAAATTGGAGACATAAAAACCTTGACCCAACTAAAGTGGTTAAAATGACACAATAAGATGAAAGCAATTTTAAAAACAATCGTGCTAGTTCTATTTATTTCAAATGGATTAGCACAAACGCAAGATACCTTAACTCAAGTTCAGCTGGATTCTATATTGAATACTGATGAAAAGTTAGAGTACAAAAAAAGTCATACCGATTTTTATGTATTAAGAAAAGGTAGATTGTTTGCTTCTTGGGGATACAACAGAGCAACCTACGGAAGAAGTACAATTCATTTTGTAGGAAATGGATATGATTTTACAATAAAAGATGCTGTAGCCAAAGATAAACCAGAGGCTTTTCAGTGGAATGTTTACTTCAATCCTGCGTTAATTTCTATTCCACAATACAATTTTAGGATAGGATATTTTATCACCAACAACCTATCGCTAAGTTTGAATGTAGATCACATGAAATATGTGTTTCAATCTGATCAAATTGCTACGATAGATGGATTTGTGGATTCTTCGGCAAGTGAAAAATATGCCAAGGTGTATGACAACAAGCTAACAAAAATAACTAATGATTTTTTAGGGTATGAACATACTGACGGACTAAATGTTATTTCATTGGAATTGGATTACCACGAATTATTCTTTGAAACTTACGACAGAAAATTTGCTGTAGATTTAGTTGCAGGCGTTGGATTAGGGGCTACAGTTCCTAAAACAAATGCATACCTATTTGGCGAATTTGGTAATGACGCTTTTCATCTTGCTGGAGGAGGTTTTACTGGTAATGTGGGATTAAAACTTTATTTATTCAAACACTTTTTTATTCACCCTACAACAAAATTTGGTTATTTAATGATGCCAAATGTTGCAACAAATGGATTGGAAATTGACAAAGCTTCGCAAAACATAGCTTTTTTTCAAGGAAACTTTACAATTGGATTTCAGTATAAAATCGCTCACAAATAATGTGTTACAATAAGTAAAAATACCGAATTTTATTTTTTAAGTTGGCACAAAAACCCTATTTTCGCATTACAAACTATATAATACTCAAGACATGAAAAAAAATTTACTACTTATAGCTTTGGCTTTCAGCATGTTGTCTGGAACCTCACAATCTTTCAAAGAAAGAACTAACAAGGGAAGAATCTTTGCTTCATACGGTTTAAACAGAACTGCATATGATTTATCTAAATTAGATTTAAAAGGAGACGGATACGACTTTAGATTGACTCACTTTGATGCTAATGATGCAATTACTGAATATGACTTTGCAAAATTCAATTCAAAATTAGGCTTTTTCATTACAAATAACATTTCTGTATCAGTAGGTTATGATGTCTTTACTTACAAAGCATACACAAGAGGAAACAAAAGATTGGTGAAAATTGGAGGATACATTAACTGGGGTGATTACGCAGGTGATTATGAAACTAACCAAGATATAGTTGAGCCATCTCCTGAATTCATTAAATATGAATACACAAAACTAGAATACATCAACTTAAACATTGAAATCAATGATGATTTTTGGGTATCTAAAAACGGAAAATTAGCTTGGAGTTATTACTTCGGACTTGGTGGAGGTGCTATACTTACACAAAGTGAAGTTTCTTTATTTGAATTACCATCTTCTTCTAAAGAAAACGGATTAAGTGGATATGGAGGAAATGCATCTATGGGAACTAGATTACATTTAGGACCTGTATTCTTAGAAGTAGGCGGAAAAGCTGGATACATGAAAAACAGTGAAATCGTTTCTGACGAATTTGGAGGATTAGCTGAACATTCTTTCTTATTTGCTTCAGGAATTGCTTCGGTAGGATTATCATTTAACTTGTCTAAATAAGACACAACAACATATTATATAAAAAAAAGGGATAAGCTAAGCTTATCCTTTTTTTTTGTGTCTAAACTATTGGCTCCACAATTCATCCTTATGATAATTACCCGATTCTGTAATGGCACAGCTGCAATTGTACTTCACAGGATTATCTGGAAAAACAGTTCTATACAAGCTTAAACGATTTTCCAATGAAATATGAAGCGGATCTTCCATTGAATTCCACCACATGCCTAGCACAAGTAAGGGTTCATGAATTGGAGGCCTCCAGCCATCATATTCACATATTTTTGTGTGATAAATAAAATGCATCCCAATAATTTTCTCTGTCATAAAATTTGGTTCAAATTCTAAGGAATTAGATTCTTGAACAATTTTTATCTTGCTCATTGCTGTATTATACGTTTTTCCTGCCCACGCAGAGACGAGAAAACAAAACACAACTCCTACAACAAAATAAAGCCTTATATTTTTTGTTTTAGCATTAAAAAAGAAGGTCCTTATCAACTGAAAAGCGAAAAAATGGGGAATTAAAATAATAACTCCTATTCCTATAAGAACAAGTGGCAAAGCAAATAAATTGATATGTGCTAAAAACAGTATACAATACAGAAAACTTGCAAATGATATACCCGCAACAAAACCTAGATACTTAGATCTTGAATTACTGACAAATGAAAATGGAGCAATGACAACAAATCCTAAGCTTACCGCAATTACTATAAAAGACCAAAGCGATGGATTGCAAAAACCTTGAATTAAACGATTAAAAAAAAGCCCTAGAAAAACTAGAGCTAAATTAATTGTAAATAATGATTTTGGTGAAATTAAAAATTGACGAATTTTCTTAAACATTAAAAATGATTTTTATTCATAACGAATAAAAACCTTTCTCAGTATTAAAGACTCAATTCTTTCTTCAAAGCAACCATTTTAATAGCTGCTATGGCACATTCTATACCTTTGTTACCATGCTTACCTCCAGAACGATCTATTCCTTGCTGCATGTTGTTATCTGTTAACACACAAAAAGCAACTGGCTTTCCATATTTTAAGTTAACGTCTTTAATTCCTTGGGAAACAGCTTCACATACGTAATCGAAATGTTTTGTTTCTCCTTGAATTACACTTCCTATCGCTACTACTCCATCTACTTTTGTATTCTCAATAATTAATTGAGCCGCCAAAGGTAATTCGTATGTACCAGGAACGTGTTTTACGATTATGTTCTCTGGTTTTGCACCATTATCAATCAAAGCCTCATAGGCTCCTTTCAGTAAATTATCGGTAATGTTTGCGTTCCACTCAGAAACAACAATCCCGAATGACATCATTGATGCATTCGGGATTAATTCCTTATCGTATTCGGATAAATTGGTATTGGCTGTTGCCATGCTTAAATTATTTTGCTTGTAATTTTGAAATAAATTTCTCTACTCCTTGTGCTTCTGGTGCTGTAGAAAATTCATCTTTAATTCTTTTATAAGATGCTATTGCATCTTTAATATCTCCTGCTTCTTCTTGAGCGATTGCTAATTTCTTTAAATAAACTGGCACAGTAAATTCATTGTCAGAATGACTAACTGCTGCTTTATAATTAGAAATAGCTTTATCAACTTTTCCTAATTCAAAATAAGCATCACCTGTTGCTCCTTTAGCAATTGCTCCAAGAATAATATCTTCAAACTCTACATTTTCAAGAGCAGTAATAGCTTCATTGAATTTCCCTAAATTCAAGTAACCAACTCCCATGTTGTAAGCTGCGATATCTCCTGCTGGAGTTCCACTGTATTCATCTGCGATATAAGCATAACCTACATCATTAGCTCCATTGATTGCTGCTTCAAAATTATCTGCATCAAAGTTTTGATCTTGTTTCCAAATCAGGTTATTTGCTTCTAAAGTTTTAGCTTCTTTATTACTATTGTACCACCAAAAACCTCCTACAATAATTACTACTGCAGCAAGTGCTATGAATACATAATTTTTATTCTCTTCGTACTTATCTTGTACTTTATCCATGATGTCTTGAACATCAAAGTTTTCAATATCTGCCATTCTCTTGTTTTTTGATTGACAAAAATATAGTTTTTTATCAATTTATCGGGCTTTTAGGTCGATTATTTTAATCTAAAATTATTTATCTGAATATTATTTCATCTACCGCTCTCCTTTTTAATTTCTTATTAAAAGATTCTTTTATCTTTTCTTTTGCAAATGACAATTCATGTCGCAACACAGAAGACTCAATTTCAATGATTAACACTCTACTTCTAAGTCCTACTCGCTTTGTTTTATTGGCTATAGTTTTTCCCATAAGCTCTTCCCACTCTTTTCTAAGAGTGATTTCATCCATCTTGTCTGATATCTTATAAACCTTAAGAAGTTTTTCTATTGCCTCTTTTAAAGGGGTTAATTGCTTATCTCTTTTGGGTAGTGCCATAGTTTTTGTTAATTATTGCCGAATAAATTTCTAAAAACCTCTTCTATTTTTCCAACCTGAATTAATTCAATGTCAAAATCTGATTGCTTAATTCCTTTATTATATTTGGAAATTATCATTTTTTCGAACCCCAATTTTTGAGCTTCATTTATTCTTTGGTCAATGTGAGGAACCGGACGAATCTCTCCTGACAAACCAACCTCAGCAGCCAAGGAAATATTTTTACTAATTGGCATATCTACATTGGAAGACAAAACAGAACAAACCACTGCTAAATCTATTGCAGGATCCTGAACTCTTATTCCTCCTGTAATATTCAAAAACACATCTTTTGCGCCTAGCTTAAATCCACATCTTTTTTCTAATACCGCCAGCAGCATATTCAACCTCTTGGTATCAAATCCTGTTGTGGTTCTTTGCGGGTTACCGTAAGCAGCTGTACTAACCAGAGCTTGCACTTCTATAAGCATAGGTCTCAAACCTTCCATAGTAGAGGCTATTGCTACTCCACTCAAGGCTTCTTCCGAATTATTTAGCAATACATCTGTAGGATTCTCTACAGGAATCAAACCTCCAGACTGCATTTCGTAAATTCCCAATTCATTGGTTGATCCAAATCTGTTTTTGGTCGTTCGCAATAATCTATAAATATGATTTCTGTCTCCCTCAAACTGTAACACAGTATCCACCATATGCTCCAAAACTTTTGGTCCAGCTATACTTCCATCTTTGGTAATATGTCCTATGATAAAAACAGAAGTTTGTGTTTCTTTTGCAAACTTCATCAAATCTCCTGTACACTCTCTAATTTGCGAAATACTTCCTGGAGAAGAGTCTAAATAATCTGAATGCAGAGTCTGGATGGAATCTATAATTAAGATGTGAGGAGCTAAATCATCTATTTGTGAAAATATATTTTGAAGTTTAGTTTCATTCAATAAAAAGCAATTTTCAGAAGTCTTACCTATCCTGTCGGCTCTCATCTTTATTTGTTTCAAGCTTTCCTCTCCCGAAACATAAAGAACTCTTGCTTTGGAATGTTGCAATGCCATCTGAAGCATTAGCGTAGATTTTCCTATTCCTGGTTCTCCTCCAAAAAGTACTAACGATCCATGAACCAATCCTCCTCCCAAAACTCTATTGAGTTCTACATCCTTAAAAATTATTCTGTTGTGTTTTTCATCCACTACATCCCCAATTACTATTGGTTTTGATATTCTTTTGGATGCTTGACCAACATTGAATAGTTTTTTCTCATTTTTAGAAACTACTTCTTCTACGTAGGTATTCCATTCGTTACAGGAACTGCATTTCCCTATCCATTGAGGAGATTGCGCTCCACAATTTTGACAAAAATATGATTTCTTAATCTTGGCCATTTTCCTAAAGTTGTTCTTCTACTTCTGAGTTTGAAAATTTTATTTTGATAGCGTACAAAGAATAAATTCCAAGTACAACCAATAAAATAGTTGTAAGTACCCAAGCCATGATAGAAAAACTAGAAGCTAAATCTTTATCATAACCAAAATAAACTAAAGCTGCTGTAATAAAGATTGGGTATAACCCTATTCCTCCTGGTGTAATTCCAATTGCAATTGCTCCTACAACAAAACCTACGAATAATTCTTTTATTCCTATATCTTCCATTCCGTCTACTCCTTGCGCCATTAGCCACATAAGCATAACATAGGTGAACCAAATAAATAAAGTATGAAGTATAAATGGAATTCTTTTTTTCATTGTGAAGATAGTTCTCACACCTTCCCACATTCCTTTAATTTTATCTATAAAAAAACTTCTTATTTTTTTTGAGACAACAAATGCCATAAACCCAATAAAACCTATTGCCAAAATTGCATAAAATAAATAAGGAGGTCCTGCATCCTTTTCACTTTTAGTAAATTCATCTATTACGTCCTGCCCAACCAATAAAGAAGTTCCTCCCATTATAAGCAACAACATAATCACATCAATTATTCTTTCTGCTACAACCGTCCCAAATACTTTATCAAAAGGTAAATTTTCTTTTTTTGCCAAAAATCCTGGACGAGCAATTTCTCCACTTCTTGGGATTGTAAAATTCAATACATATCCTATCATGGTTGCATGATACATACTAGATAATTTTGGCTTATAGCCCAAAGGCTCCATGAGAAATTTCCATCTATAAGCTCTACTTACATGTCCCAACCATGCTGTAAAAAGAGACAAAAATATCCAAAAATAATTGGCATTTGCAAACGCTACGGGAATTGCGTCTTTTTCTTCTTGAGTTAAACCTGAATAAAAAAACCAGGTTAGGTAAATCCCAATTCCCATAGGAATTACGATTTTCAATATTTTGATTAAATTCTTTTTCAATGGATATAATTTTATCCAAAGATAATATTATCCTAATAAAGAAAATCTTAAAAAATTAAAAATATAAACGATAGAGTGCTACAGGAAAAAAACCTCTTTGGTAATTCGTTTTAATTACTTGCTCAGACACCTTATATCCTTGAATAAAAATATTTTTCTGATTGGTAACATTTTGAATATCAATCATAAATTCTTGTGTCACTTTTTTACTATTCCATCTAAAACCTACTTTAAAATCTAACCTGAAATAAGGCTGGTAATTTTGAGAAAACGCTACATCTTCACTTCTTACTTCTTTGAATTGAGCTTGAGATGCAGCTAAATCTATTGGCGTATATGATTTTCCTCCTGCTACAGTTATTTTTGTATCAAATGTTAAAGAAAGGTTCTTTTTGATTAAGAACTCTTTACCTCCCAATGCATTCAAAACATAAGTATTATTAAAAGCCGTATTTCTCACAACTCCATCAGCTCCTTTGTATTTAGAATCGAATAAAGAAGCCGTAACTAAGTAATAATAACCTTGCGAAAGAAACTTCTCGAAAGTAAGTTCTATTCCATAGTTAAACCCCGTCCCTTCATTTACCAAGCCTGTTTTATTTGGCAAAGTAAAATTAGCTCCTTCATTCAGCATAGAAAATGAACTGCTAAATGTATCTACCGGCACATTGTAAACGTACTGATAATAAACCTCAGCTTTTAATCTGGAATTGGCTCCTGTATTTATTTCGTAGCCCACCACATTATGAATACTGCGAGAGAAATCTAAATTTTCATTAGGTGTAGTATTGCCATCTTTTATAAAATAGACTACTATAGGCTGCAACTGACTATGCATTCCAAATCCATAAGTTAATTTACTTTTTTTAGATAAATCGTACCTCAACCCTATCCTTGGCTCTAAACTTACCGAATTGGACAAACCAAAATACTGCCCTTGCACTCCAAAGTTAACTACTAGTTTTTCAGAAAAATTATGCCTCCAGGTAAAATACATTTGCGAAAGGCTTACACTTCCTTTAAAGTTTGTATTCTCATTAAATTCATTTAAATACTTAGAACTATCCACAAAATTAATGGCATACAGTTTAGTAATAACTCCTGCATTCCAGCTATTTCTTACACTTATTTTTTTGTTCAATTTGAAATGGGCAGAATAAGTCGCTAGCCTTCTATCGAATCTCGCTAACTTTGTAAATTCCTCCGTATTAAATCCTGTAGAATCTACTTTCCCTGCCGATTTGGTACCCGAAGCAACCACTACTAGTTTTGAAAACATGGTATTATTGAAGAAATATTTATGCGAAACTCCCACAATCCCTGTTTGGCTTATAAACTTAGATTCTTGGGTTTCGTCCGAAAATAGATTTGTTTCAGAAGTATCTATCGCAAAATCGATATTGCTAAATCCTCCAACTCCAAATAACGAGAAAATTCCTGCTTTCTTGGTAGGTACATTTATTTTGAAAGTTAAATCTTGATACTCTGGAATGGATGCTCCCGTTCCCAAGTCTATTCCTAATTTTTGGAACACTCCCAAAGTAGAATACCTATAATTGAACATGTAAGAAGCTCGTTTCCCTTTTTTAAATGGACCTTCAGATCCTATTTCAAATCCATTGGCTCCTACTTGAAACAAATGCTCGTAACTATCATTATTTCCATCTCTCAATTGTAAATCAAATACACCTGAAAGAGCATTCCCATATTCTGCTGACCAAGCTCCCGTCATAAATTCGGAATTCTTAAGATTATTTACATTCAGCATGCTAATAGGACCTCCTGTAGTTCCTAACGTAGAAAAATGATTGGGACTAGGAATATCTATTCCTTCTAACCTCCACAAAACTCCCGTAGGAGAGTTTCCTCTGATGATTATATCGTTTCTATCGTCTGATGAACCACTAACTCCCGCATAATTTTGCGACATTCTTGCTGGATCTTGCAAGGAACCCGAAAACCTTGTAGCTTCCTCAATTGAAAGTGTTCTAGAACTTACCGTATTCATTTTATTGATAGACTCTCTTTTATCGGATTCTCCTCTAACTACAAACTCTCCTAATTCCGTATATTTTTCTGACAATGAAATATCCATATTTAGCTCCTTGGCAGACAAGACTAATAAGTTTGGAATTTCACGCATTTCGTATCCTAAAAAACTTACTCTTATGGTTTGCCTACCTGTGGGTACATTCTCCAATCTATAATCGCCATTAATATCTGTAGTAGTTCCTATTATTGGGTCACTTCCCACCAAGATTACATTTACACCAATTAAGGTTGCTTGCGAAACTTTATCTATTACTGTTCCTCTAATTACAGAGGTTGTTTGTTGCGTAAAGTAAGTAAGAGTTATTAGTAATAAAATTAGGGTTAGAAAATATTTCCTCATAATTATTGTCTTTAATGTGATACAAAGAAAAATAAATATTCACTAAATAAACTTGACAATTGTTAAGAAACGCTTTTCACTCTCGCTTTTCTTATTCTACTCAATGATTCTGGTGTTATTCCTATGTAGCTAGCTAGATGTTTTAATGGAATTCGGCTTGCCAATATTTTATTCTCTTTTTCAAAATTAGCATACTTTTCTTCCGATTTTAACTTAGAAATAACTGTAGTTTGTTTTAACAACATGACCAATGCTCGCTCGGTCATTACTCTCCCAAATCGTTCTAACATATGTGAACAATTATACGCTAACAACAATTTATCGTATGGAATAAAAAACATTCTTGTTGGCTCAATGGTTTCTATAAAAAAAGTACATTCTTTATTTAGAATTAAACTTTCAAAATCTACATAAAACTCATTTTCCCCCATAAATCCACACGACCTATCAGTTGCGTCTGGCAATTGATATAATCGAAACAATCCGTCTATCACAAAATACAATCCTTTGCATTTATCTCCTTGTCCTAGTACGGTTTCTTTTTTGTCGTATTCCAATAATTCAATGAAAGGAATTAAATCAATTACATCTTCCATCTTTAGTGGAACATATTGATTTGCGAAATCAAAAAACTGTTGTATCTCTTTTTCCATAGAGATTAAAGATATAAAAAAAACTCCATTAGAAATTTCTAATGGAGTTTTGGATGTTTTAAATGCTAGTTTTCTATTTCATTATTACTAATTTCTTAGTGAATGATATATTGTCTGAACTAAATCTCAATAAATAAATTCCTTCAGAGAAATCATTTAAATCAATTCCTTCAATGCTATTTCTATTTACTATATCTCTAGAGTAAACTAGTTTTCCTGTACTGTTTATCATCTCTACTGTTACATTAGCCATACTTTCATCCAAGAATGAAATATTTAAATAATGATTTGCCGGGTTTGGATAAACTAATACCGATTTTGATTTTTCTGACTCACTTATACCCGTGCAATCATTTACCACAACTTGCACAGTTGCTATTTGGTCACAAATACCATACACACCTCTCAAAGTAGCGGTATATGTACCAGAAGACAGGTAAGTGTGTGTACCATTTGGAATAACAGATGTTGATAAATCTCCATAATCCCAATCGTAGGTAGTTGCATTTGACCCCGTCATACTAAAGTAAACAGCATCCCCTAAACAAATCGTATCTGGTGTAGCATTTGCCACTATAGTTGGAATTGGATTATTTGTTACGGTAACATAACCTGTATCTCCTTTACAGTTTCCATTACTAGCCACAGACCAATAACGAGTAGTTACAGATGGAGTTACAGTTATAGATGAACCGGTAGCTCCTGTGCTCCAATTATAAGACAAACCTCCTGCTGTAGACAATGTAACTGATGAACCATCACACAGAGTTGTATCTCCTGGTGTAATTACTGTTGTTGGGTAAGACCTTACGGTTAATACCTTTGTTACACTATCAGATCCACATCCATTTTCGGATTTCATTTTTACATTAAACACACCTGGAACAGTAAAGAATACCGTATCATCCTCCTGACTAGAAGTACTAGGCACTCCTCCAGGGAATGTCCACGAAATAGTTCCTGCACCACTTATTGACCCATCAAAATAGATTGAATCTTGCTCACATACCAAAAGTGAAGTCTCTGTAAAACTTGCGGTAGTTGCTGCTGTATCTACAAGTATGGTTCTAATTAAACTATCATTACTACAGATTCCTTCTAAATACAAGATTGCTTTATAGGTACCAGGGTTTGTATAAGTAACTGTGGGGCTTGTAGAAGTAGAAGTTGATGGGGTTCCTCCTGGGAAGAACCATTTTAACGAATCATAATTAGCTAATGAAGTTGCTGTAAAATTGGTTGATTGACCTTGACATATTCTTGTTCTTGAAATATTTATTGAAGCTGTAGCAGGTAAATCTGTGTATATTACTCTTATTCCTGTAGATGAATTTATAGCTGCAACTGTTGAAGAACTTTGCCAAATTCCTGCTGTTTTTACAAAAGTTGTATTTAGTCCACCTATTCTATGTAAGGCTGCAGTTAATAATAAAGTATCTCCAGCTCCGTAATTTAACTCTATTCCTGTCCAGAAATTACCTGTAACAAATGCTGGGGTAGTCAGGTATATTTCATTACTTACACCTTCTACCAAACTATTTATTAATACAGTATCAGTAGACAAAACAGCTCCCGGAGAACCTGCATTATCGGCATATACATTAATTACAAATGTAGAAGCAGGAGTTCCTGCAAATGCTTTTACCACTGGTAGTATCACTCTTTGTATACTATTATTGGGTGTTGTAAGATTAAAAGGTTCTGCATATCCGCTAATATTTGCTCCGTTATGCCCAGGGTAATACCCCCAAGTTCCTATCAAATCATAAAAAATCATACTATCTAAAGATAAGTCATAATTGTCTAAAGTATCGCAAAAACCAGGTGGTGTTGGAATAACAACAACACAACCATTTTTGGAAATAGAATCTTTTAGTGCCGCATTTTCAATAACCATTTTTACATTATAAGTTCCTACGTTAGGGTAGCTTTTTGTTGGATTTCTTAGACTAGAGGTTGTTCCATCTCCAAAATCCCATTTCCAATCAAATGCTGATGGATAAGAAATTGAAGTGTCATTAAAATACAAGGGATAAGACGGATAAACAGTATCACATCCTGTGAACCCAGGATTTAACTGAGAGTTATATGGCAAACAAAAACTAAAAGATGCTGAATCTCCGAAGTTCGGATTCGTAGATTTTGCGATTGTTTGTCCTGTTGTTATATCTGTCAATTCAAATTTACCATCTGCAGTACAAAAACCAGATTTTTGCAAACCATCACCTCCTGCATCATAAATAGTAAATATATAACAACCTGAATCCAAACAAGCGTTAGCAAACACATTCTGAATCATTTGGGGATAACCTCCTCCTGTTTTTAGCACAGCTCCACTTGTATCCTTAAGTATCCAAGAAGTTTCTTGTGCATTACAATCTGTTGTTAAATCCAATAATACACCAAAACCATCTTTTGAATAAAAGGCTGAAGACATAAAATTATCTGCAGGAAATGCATCATTATTTGATCCATTAATAAGAGTAGAATCTATTTGTACATAATAAGAATGAGCTCCTGTAGTTGTAATCAATTGCGGTAAAATAACAGTATCACAATCATTAGGGGCTAAATTCCCCGACCAAAAGTATGAGACTAATCCTCCTGCATCTATTCTATATTGAATACTGAATGATGTTAAAGTATCCCAACCTCCATTACAAACTATTGCATAACCAGGAATTGTATTAGTACATACTGTATCTTTTGGATAAAGGATACTCGCTATATAAGGATTATATTGATGAGGAGAGGTGCAATTTTGTGTTGTAGTTAAAGTATGTCTTGCTCCACCAGAGGCTAGTACAGCTCTCATTCTAGTCACTTGATCAGGAGTAAAATCCGAAGCACAAGCTCCATTTTGGTATTGCATGTAATTCTCCTTATTATCCAATGGGCATGCAAGTGTTGTACACGCATTTCCTGTCCCTACAGTTGTTGGTGGCGTATCGCAACATAAATCTCCCGAAGTAGCACAAGGTGTTCCTGGGTTACAAGTTGAAGTTCCTTGAAACGTATGATATAAATTCAGGTAATGCCCAAGTTCATGAGTTAGTACCCTGTTGTCATTAGTTGACGACCACAAATTAAATCCGTTTGTACCACTAATATCATTTCCTGTTGCACTAAATCTTATTACAACACCATCTGCAGCTGCTGAACCTCCCGGAAAAGTTGCATATCCAATTACACCTCCTCCTCCACCTGCGTAGATATTGGTTGTACTTTTTATCTTATTTACAACCCATACATTTAGGTATTGAGCAGGATTCCACTGAACCATACTTTTCATTGCCACATCACTTCTCCAAGTAGCAGCATTATGATAAACTCCACTATCTACATACCCTTGAATCGCAGACATATCATGCCTTGTAATACCTGTTGTAAAATTTCCATTTGGGTCTCTTTTTGCAATACAAAATTCTATCTCTGCATCTATTCCCAATGGACCTGATTGTGCGATTCCTCCATCTGCCATATTTCTTCTAAAATCTCTATTCAAAGCCGCAATACAAGAATATATTTGTGCATCTGGAATATTGGTAGAATCTCCTATTGCTTCTCCTTCGTGCATAACATGAAATACAATTGGAATAGTATATACCACCCCTCTAGAACCTCCCCTACTTGAAGCTTGATTTTGAATATATTGCTGTGTAGCTACTTCTATTTGTTGCCTCATTGCTTTGTAAGCAGGATCTTGCCTCAACAAGAATTCATCCATATAGTGAGAAGCACATTGTTCTCCTGCAAATGGAGTTGTCTTTCCTGGAATTAATGGATAAGAACTACCTGATGAAAATTGCCCAAATACTTGAGAAATTAATAATATAAATACGAGTGTTGGGAGTATATTTTTTATCTTCATATATCTTACTGAGTTTCTTAAAAATACGAAATTTTATTAATTAGGTTGCTTTAATTACAATTTGAAACAAAAGTAAACTAGCTTTTCAACTGTTTCTCTAACAATTTTATGTGATCTCTAAGTTTTGCAGCCTCTACAAAATCAAATTCTTTTGCAGCTTTTTCCATAGCTTTTTTAGTCATCTTAACGTTATTTTCCAATTGAGTTTTGGTTAAATACGAAACCTCTTCTTCTGCAGCAATTGTATGAACTTTCTCTAAGTTATTTTCAAATTTATAAGCCGTATTTTCCGAGTTTTTCTTAATTGGCGTGGGCACTAAACCATGCTTTTTATTGTGTGCAATCTGAATCCCCCTTCTTCTTTCCGTTTCATCAATGGTTTTCTGCATAGAATTAGTCATCTTATCGGCATACATTATCACTCTTCCATTTACATTTCTTGCCGCTCTTCCCACAGTTTGCACCAATGCTCTTTCCGATCTCAAGAAACCCTCTTTATCTGCATCCAAGATTATAATAAGTGATACCTCTGGTAAATCCAACCCCTCTCTCAATAAATTTACCCCTACCAATACATCATAAGCTCCTTTACGTAAATCTTGAATAATTTCAATCCTATCCATAGTATCTACATCTGAGTGTATATACCTTGATTTTACATTTACTCTATCCAAATATTTATGTAACTCCTCCGCCATCCTTTTGGTAAGAGTTGTTATTAGAATTCTTTCGTCTTTCTTTATGGTATCGTGAATTTCATCTAGCAAATCATCAATTTGATTTTGACTTGGACGAATTTCAATTTTTGGATCCAACAATCCTGTTGGTCTAATTAATTGCTCCACAAAAACCCCTTCCGCTTTCTCCATTTCATAATCTGCTGGAGTTGCAGAAACATAAATCGTCTGATCAATTATAGATTCAAATTCATCAAATTTTAGTGGACGATTATCCATGGCTGATGGTAATCTAAATCCGTGTTCCACTAAGTTTATTTTTCTCGATCTATCTCCACCATACATTGCTCTTATCTGCGGCAAAGTAACATGACTCTCATCAATCACCATTAGCATATCATCTGGAAAATAATCTAACAAACAGAAAGGTCTAGAACCTTGATCTCTTCCGTCAAAATACCTTGAGTAGTTTTCAATTCCCGAACAATAACCCAATTCGCGAATCATTTCCAAATCCAAAGTTACTCTCTCTTCCAACCTTTTTGCTTCTAAAAACTGTCCTCCTTTTTCAAATGCATCAATTCTTGCAACCATATCTTCTTGAATCAAATGAATTGCTCCCTGAATGGTATCTTTTGATGTAACAAATATATTTGCTGGATAAATCGAATATTCATCAAATTTCTCTATCCTTTTGGAAGTTTCATTGTCTATCGTCTCTATAGATTCCATCTCATCTCCCCAAAAACTAATACGCAATGAAAAATCTGCATAAGGCAAATTAATATCAATAGTATCTCCTCTTACTCTAAAATTTCCTCTTTCAAAATCTATTCCTGCTCTAGAATATAAATTATCTACCAATTGCCCCAAAAAAGTATTTCTAGTAACTACTTGTCCTACTTTAATTTCGAGAATACTGTCTTTAAAATTCGTTGGATTCCCTATCCCATAAATACACGATACAGAAGAAACCACAATCACATCTTTTCTACCAGAAAGTAACGCAGAAGTAGCTCTTAATCTTAATTTTTCTATCTCATCATTGATAGATAAATCTTTCTCAATATAAGTTCCTGTAGTTGGCAAATAAGCCTCTGGCTGGTAATAATCATAATAGGACACAAAATACTCTACTCTGTTTTCTGGAAAGAAATTTGAAAACTCTTCAAACAACTGAGCTGCCAAAGTTTTATTGTGAGACAAAACCAATGTTGGCCTATTTGTTTCTTGAATTACATTGGCAATTGTAAATGTTTTCCCCGAACCTGTTACCCCAAGCAGCACTTGACTTTCTGTTCCATCCTTCAATCCCTTAACCAATTCCTTAATTGCATTTGGCTGATCTCCAGTTGGTTTAAAATCTGAAACTAATTTAAACTCCATTTACTTTTGTTTGTTTTTAGTGAGTTAATTCTTTGAATATACTCTCTAGTTTTTGTGTTTCTTTTTGAAGAGAAAGCACCAATATATTTTTACTTGCTGCAAATTTTGAAATCTCTACTCTCAAATCCTCTGGTTTAGTAGAAATAAGTTGCCATGAATTACCTTCAAGCTGCTTTACTCTTTCTACTCCTTTTATCGATTTAAGCTCTGTTTTGGAGACTGTAACATCAAACTCTACTTGTACAATTTGCTTATTTGCATTGGATCCCATCATTTGTACTGCATCCTTATCTACAATAAGGTTACCTCTATTTATGATTACAATTCTATCGCAAATTGCTTCAATCTCTTGCATAATATGTGACGAGAACATCACAGTTTTTTCTTTCCCAATGTTCTTTATTACCTCACGAATATCTGCCAATTGATTTGGATCTAATCCACTTGTTGGCTCATCCAAAATTAAAACTTTTGGGTCATGAATTAACGCTTGTGCCAATCCTACCCTCTGTTTATATCCTTTAGATAATTGACCAATCTTTTTGTTTTGCTCTAGTCCTAATCCAACTAAATCAACAACATTAGATACTTTTTCTTTTTTCTTATTCAATTTGTGTATCCCTGCTATAAAAGTCAAATACTCTTTCACATACATATCCAAATACAAAGGATTGTGCTCTGGCAAATACCCTACTCTTTTTCTTATCTCAAGAGAATCTTCTCTCACATCATACCCATCTACAATTACAGTTCCTTCTGTTGGAGGAATATAACATGTAACAATTTTCATTAATGTAGATTTTCCTGCTCCATTAGGACCCAAAAAACCCAAAATCTCTCCCTTATTTACAGTAAAAGAAACATCATTCAATGCCTTTTGCAATCCGTAAATTTTTGTAACATTTTTTATTTCTATCGACATATTGTCTCCTTAATTTTAATCAATCATTAAAAATAAAGAAAAATAGACAACCTTGAGGCTTTATTGCACTTAATTTTCTCAATAATAAACTATATTTGGAAAACAAAAATTAATACTTGAAAAAAGGACTAGTCATAAAATCTACAGGAAGTTGGTTTTCTGTGAAAACAGAGAACGGAGAAATCGTAAACTGTAGAATAAAAGGAAAATTTAGATTAAAAGAAATCAAAACTACTAGCCCTGTTACGGTAGGAGATTTTGTAATGATAGAAATGCAGGAAGACGATAATGGCTTAATCATTGAGATTGAAGACAGAAAAAACTACATCATTCGTAAGTCTGTAAACTTATCAAAACGTGCTCATATAATTGCTTCAAATATAGATTTGGCATTTTTGGTTGTGACTATTAATCACCCAAAAACCTATGCCAATTTTATAGATCGTTTCTTAGTTTCGGCAGAAGCATACCACATTCCTACAACTATCATTTTTAATAAAATAGATTTATTAACGGAAGAGGAACTACTTGAACTTGAAGAATACATTAGAATATATTCTGCAATTGGTTATACCTGTATTAAAACTTCAGTAGAAGAGAACATCAATATTGATAAAGTAATGGAAGAAATGAAAGGAAAAACTTCTGTTTTTTCTGGAAACTCTGGAGTAGGAAAATCTTCTCTTATTAATTTGATAGACTCCGACATGAATATCAAAACTGATGATATTTCGGATTCACACAACCAAGGAAAACACACCACTACATTTGCAGAAATGCACGAATTGAAATTTGGCGGTTACATTATTGATACTCCAGGAATAAAAGGATTGGGTATTGTAGATATTGAAAAAGAAGTAATTCATCATTATTTTCCCGAAATGAGAGCAATAATGAACAATTGCAAGTTCAATAACTGTGTGCATGTGAACGAACCAAAATGTGCTGTAAAAGATGCTGTGGAAAATGGAGAAATTTCAGAATCTAGGTACCAAAATTATCTTAATTTATACTATGGAGATGATGAAAGTGGCTGGAGAGAAAGCATGTATGCTCCTAAATAAATCCCATGAGAACCTTAATTCAAAGAGTTACCAAAGCAAGTGTAACAATAGAAAATTCGATTCACTCCGAAATTGAAAACGGGCTTTTAATTTTATTAGGAATTGAAGAAAATGACAGCCAAGAAGACATAAATTGGCTAGTAAAAAAAATTACGCAATTAAGAATATTTAGCGACTCGGAAGGAAAAATGAATCTTTCTGTTTTAGATATTAATGGTGAGATATTAGTGGTTAGTCAGTTCACTTTATACGCTTCTACCAAGAAAGGAAACAGACCTTCTTTTATCAAATCTGCTAAACCAGAAATTGCAATTCCTTTGTATGAGAATTTCATTTCCACACTGAATCAAAACTCAGTACAAGAAGTAAAAACAGGTGTTTTTGGTGCAGATATGAAAGTTGGCTTAACCAATGATGGACCCGTTACTATTTGGTTGGATTCTAAGAATAAAGAGTAATTCTTAGCTTAAAACAACTCCTAATCAAATGTTTTTCTTTTTTCCGGCTTTCTTAAATGTAGGTTCATTCTTTTTCCAAAATAGATTTCAATTACAGAGTAATCTGAACTAAAAGAACTTTTAGTAAAATCCTGCTTCGTATTGGAGTTTAGAAACAACAATCCTCCAAAATATGTATCATTGTCATAGCCCAAAACCAACCTAAAGTCTGTTCCAAAAAATATGGACCTTTGTAAATTTGAAACCTCTATACCTCCCTTTCCTTTTTCGAATAACCTATCCTTATTAAAATACAAAGCTGGAGATAAATGAGCTGAAACATGCCAATTTTTATGAAAAACCCAAGTATAAATATAACCTACTTTTAGTCCAATATTTATATCAAGTACTTTTTGCTCCTTTATTTCCGCACCAAATGCAGTATCCAGTCTACTAGGAATTAAGGAAGAGTCTGCAGAAAGTCCTGAAACATTAAAATTTACTCCTGTAGTTAATGAACCCGCACTTTTTAGTTGTTTTTCGAAATACAAAAAGGAAGAACGGTAAGACACTTTTTTATTATTAAAAATATAGAAAAAAGTTCCTTGAACAATGTAATCTTTTATATCTGCTCTAAATGGGAGTGTTTTATTATTATCAAACCAATCTCCAGGCAATGTGGGGTCATCTTTAAAAAAACCTTGATATTGCTGATACATCAAAGAAAATCTATATTTTCTTCGGCTCATTCCGTAAAAGATATTGAAATTACTTCCCTTTTTATCTTTTTTGCTTTGAAGAGGAAAGGCATAACTAAAAGTTGCCCATTTATAATCGAAACCAAAACCCAAATATAATGGAGAGTTCGGAGAATAATTGACCCAAGCCTCTTCGTTATCTATATTGGATAAATATAAATTGTGATTTTTTACGTTTGAAAAAGTGTAGGGGTAAAAGTTATGTGAATACTCTTTCAAATATGTTGTGTCGTAATTTTTTCTATCCTTTTGTGAAAATGATTTCACAAAAAACAGTAGACAAAAAAGAATTACTACAATTCTCATTATTTCTTATCGTAGGTTACATAAGTAAACGAATACTCATGTTTTTCATCTGTTGGGTGAAAAATTTCGCTTGTTTTTACCCATTTAGATTTATCGTATTCAGGAAAGTAAACGTCTGCATCAAAACTTTCATGCACGTAGGTAATGTATAATTTATCCAACAAATCTTCATCCAAAGCCGTTTTGTAAATTTGCCCACCTCCTATCACAAAAGCCTCTTCATCTCCATTTTCTTTAGCAATCTCCAGCCCTTCTTGTATAGAGTTTACCACTATGCAATCCTCTGCAACAAAACTTTTATTCCTTGTTACTACAATATTTGTTCTGTTGGGTAAAGGCCTGTATTTATCAGGAATAGAATCGTAATTCATTCTTCCCATAATTACATGATGCGCCTTAGTCGTATCCGAAAAATAACGTAAATCATCTCTCAAATGCCATATCAAATCATTGTCTTTACCAATGGCTTTATTTTCTGCTGCTGCTACGATTAAGGATACTTTCATTTTATTTTAATTTTTTCAATCCATTTTCTATTAGCACAAATATAGAATCAATTTTTTCTAAATCAGCAGTACCAACAGATAATCTATACCAACTAGAGTCTCTTTCTGTACCAAATGAATAGAACGGGACAATTCCCAATTTCGCTTCATTTAATATAAAATCAGTAACTTGAGAGGTATTCTCTAACAACAAACCTTCTGAAGTTGTTTTGGATATTAAATCAAATTTCACTGTTAAATATATTGCAGCTTGAGGAGCAATAACATCTACATCAAATCCTTTCTGTTTTAATCTTTCAAAACCCTCATAGAAGCGATTTAATCTAATTTCTACATCCGATTTTATTTTATTTAAATAAGAATCAACTGCCTCTGTTTTTTTCAAATAATTAGCTACGGCTATTTGCTCTGCTTTTGGTGCCCAAGCTCCAACATGACCAAGAATAGATTTCATTTTATCTATTACCACTTTTGGTCCAAAACTCCAACCTACTCTTACTCCTGTTGCCGCAAAAGCTTTAGACAAACCATCAATATAAATCGTATATTCTTTCAACTCTGGAAATAAATTAACTGGCGAAGTGTGTTTTGTATCCCCAAAGGTCAACAACCAATATATTTGATCAAACAATATATAAAGGGGTTTTTCTTCTAATTGTTTTCTTCTTTTATTCTCTTCAATTACTAATTCACAAATTCCTTTTAATTGTTCCACAGAAAAAACCGTTCCTGTAGGATTTTGAGGAGAACATAAAGCGATCATAGCAATTTCTTTTATGTACGGCTCTATTTCTTTAGCCGTAGGCATAAAGTTATTTTCAGGAGTTGTTTTAATAATGATTTGCTGAGCTGAATTCATGTGAGAATAATGGTTATTATTCCAAGATGGAACAGGAAAAAGAACCTTTTCATCTTCATTAACTAATGCCCTATAGGCTGCATAAATTAAAGGCCTTGCACCTCCTGCAATCAACAATTCATCAGGAGAATAATCCAAATCCCCTTTTTCTTTTAAAAAACAAGACACTGCCTCCCTTAGCTCCAACATTCCATTGGAAGCTGGATAATTTGTTATGTTATTCTCATATGATTTAATTATTTCCTCTTTCAACTCTTTAGGAATAGGAAAAAAATCTGGATTAAAATCACCTATTGTTAAATTAGTAATAGGATCGCCATTTGCAATTTTAGCCTTTATTTCTCCAGCTAATTTTATTATTTCTGACCCAACCAAATTATTTGCCATTTTAGAAACTAATTCTCTCCACATTTTCTTGTCGTTTTTTTTTTAAAAATACAAAAGAAAAAATACTTCACAAACATCTACACCCCTAATTATCAGTGCAAAAATATCACGTTTGTAGTTATTTTTTTAACAAAAAAAATATTGCAATTAATCTAAACAGAGAAGAATAAATTAACATTCTCAATTATTATCAAACTTACTAGTAATTCCGTATATTTGCTACCTATTATAAACACAGCTAAATTAAGAATAACAATGAGCTTAGAATTATCTGAACAAGAGCTAGTAAGAAGAGATTCTTTACAAAAACTAAAAGCCGAAGGTATTGAACCTTTTCCGGCAGCATTATTCCCAGTAGATACACTTTCTAAAGAAGTGAAGGAAAATTACGAAGAGGGAAAGAAAGTAATTGTTGCAGGAAGATTGATGAGTAAAAACATCATGGGAAAAGCTTCCTTTTCTTCTATTCAAGATTCAGAAGGTAGAGTTCAAGCTTATTTCAACAGAGATATTTTATGTCCTGATGAAGACAAAAACTTATATAATTTAGTTTACAAAAAATTATTGGACATTGGAGATTTCGTAGGAATTGAAGGAACAATGTTTACTACCAAAGTGGGTGAAAAATCTATTCACGTAGAAAAATTTACTTTACTTAGTAAATCATTAAAACCTTTACCGCTTCCTAAAACGGATAGCGAAGGAAAAGTACATGATGCATTTGTAAATCCTGAATTGAGATACAGACAGAGGTATGTAGATTTAGTGGTAAACCCACAAGTAAAAGAGGTATTTGTGAAAAGAACAAAAATGTTCAATGCAATGCGTAACTTCTTTAACGAAGCAGGATATTTTGAGGTAGAAACGCCAATCTTACAGCCAATTGCTGGAGGTGCAGCTGCTCGTCCTTTTATTACACACCACAATAGTTTGGATATTCCTTTGTACATGAGAATTGCAAACGAATTATACCTTAAAAGATTAATTGTAGGTGGATTTGACGGAGTATATGAGTTCAGTAAAAACTTCAGAAATGAAGGAATGGATAGAACTCACAACCCTGAGTTTACTGCAATGGAAATATACGTAGCCTACAAAGACTACAACTGGATGATGGAGTTTACCGAGAAATTGCTAGAACATGTTGCAATTGCTGTAAACGGAACATCTGAAGCTACTTTTGGAGAACACAAAATAGATTTTAAAGCTCCCTACAAAAGAGTTACAATGACTCAATCTATTATCGATTTTACTGGATTTGACATCAAAGGAAAAACAGAAGATGAAATAAGAGAAGCTGCTCAAGGAATGGGGATTGCAGTAGATGAGACTATGGGGAAAGCCAAATTAATTGATGAAATTTTTGGAGAAAAATGTGAAGGAAATTACATTAACCCAACCTACATTACAGATTACCCTAAAGAAATGTCTCCTTTGTGTAAAGCACACAGAGAAGATCCTGAATTGACAGAAAGATTTGAATTGATGGTGTGTGGGAAAGAAATAGCAAACGCATACAGTGAGCTTAATGACCCTATTGACCAAAGAGAAAGATTTGAAGAGCAACTAAAACTAGCTGCCAGAGGAGATGATGAAGCTACTGAGTTTATTGATGAAGATTTCTTGAGAGCTTTAGAATACGGAATGCCTCCTACATCTGGATTAGGAATAGGAATGGATAGATTAATTATGTTCTTGACTAATAATCCTTCTATACAAGAAGTATTATTTTTTCCACAGATGAGACCTGAGGTAAAACAAAAGAAAGTTGAGCTTAACGACAGTGAAAAAGTAATTTTTGACTTAATTAAATCTCATAAATCTATGGAACTAGTTGCACTAAAAGAAGCAACTCAACTAAGTAACAAACAATGGGACAAAGGAATAAAAGCCTTAGGTAAAATGGGATTGGTAAAAGTTACCAAAGCAGATGATACCTTGACTGTAGATTACACAGAAAACTAATGGAAGAAAGAGAACAAGAACACACAGACGTGAAAAATGAAGGAATGAGAGAAATGATGACTCACATTCTTCAAACGAGCTGGAACGTGCTAGAAGTAGCAGATGAAATGGATCCTGTGGAATACGATTGGTACGTGACTACGGTTATCGTAATTTTTGAAAAAGGAAAACACACTTTGGATGTTGGAAATTTCTTGATGGAACAAGAAACGAAAATTAAAGAAGCTAGTGGAGACCGTGATAAAAATCATGACATAGCAAACAAACTAAGCTTTGTGTACCACAAAAAGAACACAAAAGACTGGAAAAAGGAAGATTAACAAAATACATCAGTTGAAATTTAATCTTAATAAAAACAAACAATACAACAAACAACTATGAAAAAATTAATTTTAGTATTATCTGCAACATTATTTTTATTCTCTTGCGGAAACGAAGCAAAATCGGATAAATGTGCCGAAGATTGCAAGAAAGAAGCTTGTTCTCACGGAGACAAAAAAGGACATAAAGAAGGAGACAAAAAAGAAAGCAAATTGATGGAGATTGGAAGCGAAAACCCTGCTCTTGAAGCTAAACTGAAAGATATTTCTGGAGAAGAGTTTCACATTGAAGCACTAGGTAAAGCTCACGGAACATTGATTATATTTTCTTGTAACACTTGTCCTTTTGTAGTAGGAAGAGGGGATGCTACTGATGGATGGCAAAACAGATACAATGACATTCAAGCATTAGCTGACAAACTTGAAATTGGATTTGCCTTGGTAAACTCTAACGAAGGAAAAAGAGCTGACGAAGATTCATTTGAAGCAATGGTAAAACATGCAGAAGAAAATGGATACAATAACATTAAATATTTATTGGATGAAAACCATGTAGTTGCTGATGCATTTAGCGCAAACACGACTCCACACGTTTTCTTATTCAACTCAGAAAACAAATTGGTTTACACGGGTGCAATTGACGATAACGTAGACAAAAAAGCTGAAGTAAAAGAACACTGGTTGGCAGACGCAATGACAAGCCTAAACAAAGGAGAAGAAATTGCAACACCTGTTACAAAAAACATGGGTTGTTCTATAAAAAGACTTAAATAAGCAGTTAACACCTTATTTAAATGAAAAAAAGCTCCGAAATTCGGAGCTTTTTTTTGCTTTATAATAAAGGATATCCCTGTATTTATCGTCAAATAGTTATATTTAAACACATGAAGAAGATTTACCTATTTATTATAATCACGTTTTTAAGCCTTGCTCATTTCTCTCAAGGAAATGAAACTGGACTTAACTTTTCGTTATTATTTGGGAAAGAGAAACTGGAGCTAGACAAAGAATTCTACTCCAATTCGGATACGTTACAATTTCAAACTATTCGTTTCTATGTCTCTAACGTAAAACTGTATAAGCAAAACAAGGAAACTGTATTATTGAAAAAATACCACTTGGTAGATTTAGAAAACCCTACTTCTTTATTTATTCCTTTTCAAAATGAAAACAACTGGGATTCCGTTTCTTTTGAAATCGGAATAGATAGTGTTACCAATTCGAATGGAGCAATGGGTGGAGATTTGGATCCCACCAATGGAATGTACTGGACCTGGAACAGTGGATACATTAATGTGAAAATTGAAGGGAAATCGATAAATTGTGGAGCCAGAAAGAACAAATTTCAGTTTCACTTAGGAGGATATCAATCTCCTTTTGCAACCTTACAAAAAATCAACACACCTATTAATAACAATACTATACTAGTAGATTTTGAGACTCTATTTTCTAACACAAATTTACAAACTACCCACACAATAATGAGTCCGGGTAAAAATGCGGTAGATTTTAGCCATTTGTTTTCTTCTTCATTTAACACCACGAAATGAAAAAAAAACAAGTATTTATTGTCGTTTTTTCTTTATTTCTATTTGCATTCACCTGCAAGGATTACAAAGAAATGGTTCCCTCCTATTTTCCTGAACCTAGCTACAATTTCAAGAAAAACCCTTTGGATTCCAACATCATAAAAATTGGTCAAGCCTTATTTTATGACCCTATTTTATCCAAAGACAATACCATTTCTTGCTCCTCTTGTCATTCTCCCTACAATGCTTTTGCCCATACCGACCACGATTTAAGTCATGGTATAAATGATAGTATTGGCACAAGAAATGCACCTGCACTTTTTAATTTGGCTTGGCAAAGTTCTTTCATGTGGGATGGATCTATTAATCATTTGGATATGCAAGCCCTTGCTCCTATTAATCACACAGGTGAAATGGCAGAAACAACAAAAAACGTAGTCGATAAATTAAACAACTCTTCTATTTATCCCAATTTATTTCAAACTGCATTTGGTACAAAACAAATTACTGGAGAATTGATGCTAAAGGCATTTGCTCAATTCCAATTAACTTTAGTTTCTTCCAACTCTAAATATGACGAAGTAAAAAAAGGAAATCAAAAATTTACCTCTCAAGAAAAAAACGGCTACCAATTATTCAAGAACAATTGTAATACTTGCCATCAAGAACCTTTGTTTTCTACCTATCAATTTGCCAATAATGGGTTACCAATAGATTCTACTTTGATGGATTACGGAAAAGGAGCTATTACAAAAAAAAGTAAAGACAGTCTGTTGTTTAAAATCCCTAGCTTGCGAAACTTAAGTTATTCCTATCCGTACATGCATGATGGGAGATTCAATAAACTAAAAGAAGTAATAAACCATTACACCCAAGGAATAGATGATTACAGTAAAGTAAGTAGCGAACTGCAACAAACGATTACACTTTCTTCCAATGAAAAAGTAGACCTAATTGCATTTCTTAAAACTTTGAACGATAAGAAATTCGTATTCGATAAAAAACATCAATTTCCTAAATCTATTTTATTACCTAAGAAGGATTAAAATAATAAACTCGTCTATATAGATAGAAACGAAAAACAACACAATTCAATTAACTATGAAAAAAATAGTACTAATTTTAATCGTAGCATTTACTGCTACTTTTAGCTACAGCCAAACTAACCCTGCTATTACAGGTTGGCTTCAAAACAACTCTGTTTACGGAACCTATTATGTATCGGGTAACTCTACAGCAATTACAAATAATATTTTGGTAAACTGCCAAGCTGTTCAGTACAATACAACTGATGTATATGTATCTACCAAAGGAATTCCTGCGTATGCTACAGGTCCATTTTTGGATGGAAACCCTTCTTTGGCAACTGACCAAAGTGCAATTTATAAGTTTCCTTTGAATCCAACAGAAAAGACAGGAACAAAAACTGCAACTACTGCAGGTAATGTGGGAGTATTTATCAATGGTGTTTCATTATTTGATTACCGTGATGGAGTTGCATGGGATAACTCTACTGGAGCTTTATGTGGAGGACCAGGAAACCCAACTTGCCCTGGAGGACCAATGGCTAATCAAGATTGGAACAGAGATGCTATCCCTGCTGAAATGGCTGGATTCGATTGTTCTAAAGGACATCCTGCAAACGGAAATTACCACCACCACCAAAACCCAAGTGCTTTCAAATTAGACAAAGTAGTTCTTTCTACCATTTGTAATTTATATGATGCAGATGGATTATATGTAATTGATTCTAATTCTCACTCTCCTCTTATTGGTTTTGCTTATGACGGATTTCCTATTTATGGAGCCTATGCTTATGCAGATACAAATGGAACTGGAGCAATTACTAGAATGAAATCGGGTTATGAATTGACCTCTGCAACTACAAGAACTAACGGACCTGCTGTAAACGCAACTTATTTTAATGGATATTTTAAAGAAGATTACGTTTTTGTGGCTCACCCTTCTGATGTAAGTTACTTGGATGAACACAATGGAAGATGGTGCAAAACACCTGAATACCCTAATGGAACTTATGCTTATTTTGCAACTGTAGATGAAAACTTCAACTCTGCTTACCCTTATGCAGTAGGACCTACTTTTTACGGAGTATATTCTAACGCTTCTGCAACTGCAGTTCCTAGTGGAACCACAACTTATACTTCTACTGTAGGAATAGATGAAAACGAATTTAACAACTTAAATATTACCGTTTTCCCTAACCCTGCTTCCGATTTAATTGCAATTCAGTTTAATGATTTAGTAGAATACGATTACTCTATTTCTTTATACGATATGAATGGAAAATTATTGAAAGAAAAGAGCATCAACAAAGGACAAACGATAGCTTACTTTGATTTAGAAACTGTATATGCTGGAGTATATTTAGTAAAAATATCAAACGAAAATAACCTAAAAACTTTTAGAGTTGTAGTCGAAAAATAACAATTATTAACTCCATACTATTGAAAAAAGCTCCGTTTATCGGGGCTTTTTTTTGTACCTTAAAATCATGAAACGTAATCATATATTTATTATATCTCTTTTATTATTAACTTCTTGTATGTTTATAAAAGTTGAACTCACCATAAAAGACAGATATGAAAGTGCGATAAAAAACAATGAATTAAACATTGAATTGGAAAGTAAAAATATATGTGAACTAGTTCACAATGATACCATTTATGGGATAAAAGCAGCTGAATTAACAAAATGCCTAAACAATATTGACAAGGCCATTGTATATATTTGGACCCCAAATTGCAAAGGAGAATCTTGTGTATCTGTTGGTGCCGTAGAAGACTATTGCTTTGCAAACGGATTTGATTTATTTGTGGTCTGCACAGATTATTCCCCAGAGGCAATTAAAATCCAACGCACCCCAAAAAGACCTTTCTTTAGTATTAATCACTTATATTATGGAAGCAAGATATTTGGAGAAAGTCACACCTCCAAATTTGAGAAAGAACTGATAAATCAAGAATCGAGAGAAGGAAGATTACTAGAGTTTCATAATGGTGAATACAAAAAGAGCTTTAATATAAACTAACACAATTAAACCTCAACTTCTGCTTCCCATCTTTTTACTGCATGCAAATAGGCACTTGGTTCCGAATACCCCAACATATAAGCTATATCTTGTGTTTTTATTTGTTTTCCCTGAGCCAAATAATACGACAGCTCTTTTTTAATCTCATCCGATATTCTTCTAAACGACTGCCCTTCTCTAGTTAATTTTCTTTGTATAGTTCTGTCGCTCAATGAAAATTGATTAGAAACTTGTGCAAAAGTAGGGAGCTCTGGATTACACATATTCAATATCATATTTCTCATTTGTAAAGAAAATCCTGAATAAGAATTTGTAGTAAGCATCTTCATAAACTGAGGCAATAACAACTCTACTTCTTTAACTCTTTTTTTATTTATTTCAGAATCTAAAACTTTACTTTCTAGCTGAATCAAATGCGTTTCTCCACTTTTCACTTCTGCATCCAATAAAATTGAATACTCCGAAACATCTGCATAAGGAAGCACAAGGTTTGGAAGAAAATCATTGCTCAACATCAATTTAAGTTCTCTATACACAAAACAATAAACTGTATCAATCAGATGATTTTTTAAAACCTTATCTTCAATTGCACAATCTAATTGCAAACTATAAACACCCTCAGTTTTTATTGCAGTGAGTGTCACTAATGGAAAAGTAGTTTTTAGATATTGATCTAATAAAAGAACAGCTTGCTCTATACTAGATGCATTGATAGAGAGTTCATAGATAAACCCCAATGCCTTTATATTTAAGTAACAACCATAATACAAACCAAAGTGCGGATTATCCATTTTGTGGACTAAGGTTTCAAAAACTGCCATAAACTCCGATTCACTCACAGAATTATGAGGATTACACACATCCAAATCTTTTTCTTTAAGATTTTTTCTTAATGATTGCTCTTCAACCCCCTGATAAGAAGCGTAATCAAATAAATTGGCGATATGTGGTCCGGCTATTTGCATAGAATTAAACACAAATATTGGCGTAAAAAATCAATAACGCAACTCTTAATTGAGTTAATTTTGTAACAACTAAAAACAACAACAATGAACAAACTACAAAAAGCACTTAGTCTCAACTTAATATTTTCTGGAATTACAGGAATTTTAGCTATCGTTTTTCACCATACAATAGCCAGTATATTCGCTATAGAACAAAGCCATGCGTTTTGGATAATTGGAATTGCTCTACTCTATTTTGCAGCAACTATTCTATTAGAAATAAAAAAGCAAAGAAAAATAGCTGTTTTATGGATCATCATTCAAGATATAACTTGGGTAGCTGCAAGTGCCATCATCTTATTGTACAATCCTTTTTCTATTTCAATTGCGGGAAATTACACCATTGCCACGATAGCATTCATAGTACTTTTCATGGCAATAAATCAATACAGAGCATTGGCTCAAGTATTTCCAAAACAACATCTATAAATAAATGAACTACCTCCCATATAACTTCTTCATTTTAGTTATATTTGATAAAAGATAACTAAAACACAAAGAGCACATTGTACCGTATAGGTAACTATATATCTTTGTT
>CAXIAX010000014.1:0-40537 GCA_964021785.1 uncultured Flavobacteriales bacterium | reverse complement strand
ACCATGGAAAACCTACACAAAGAAGTACAAGATTATTACGGAACTGAGTTACAAAAATCGGAAGATTTGAAAACGAATGCTTGTTGCACATTGACAAAGCCACCCAAACACATTATGGAAGCTTTGAATTTAGTTTCTGATGAAGTTACTTCTAAGTATTATGGGTGCGGGCTTACAATTCCTTCAGATGTAAAAGGATTGAGAATATTAGATTTAGGATCTGGAAGTGGACGTGACTGCTACATTGCAGGGAAATTGGTAGGTGAAGATGGTTATGTGATTGGGGTAGACATGACAGATGAACAACTAAAAGTTGCGAATGACGGAATAGAATACCACAGAAAACAATTTGGTTACGCTAAATCTAACGTAGAATTTATAAAAGGAAACATAGAAAAATTAGACGAATTGAATCTTGAAAAAGGCTCATTTGATGTGATTATTTCTAATTGTGTGATAAACCTTGCTATGGACAAGCACAAAGTATTGAAAGATGCTTACGAATTGCTTAAACCTGGTGGAGAACTTTATTTCTCTGATGTATATAGCGACCGTAGAATTCCACAACATTTGCAAGAAGACAAAGTATTGTGGGGCGAATGTTTGAGTGGAGCTTTGTACTGGAATGATTTCTTGAGAGTAGCAAAACAAGCAGGATTTACAGATCCTAGAGCAATTGAAGACAAACCAATTACTATCGAAAATGAAGCCGTAGAAGAATTGGTGGGAGACATAGAGTTTTACTCGGTTACTTACCGTTTGTGGAAAATAGAAGGATTGGAATCTGATTGTGAAGATTACGGACAAGCAGTAGCTTACAAAGGTGGAGTCCCTGAAGAAGAATTAGGATTCTTATTGGATGATCACCATTATTTCCCAAAAGGAAAAGTGATGTCGGTTTGTGGAAATACGTATAACATGCTACACGAAACAAGATTCAAAAAACACTTTGATTTTTATGGAACTTGGGACACACATTTTGGAATATTTGAAGGTTGTGGTGGAAACATCCCTTTCTCTGCAAGTGAAAATAGAGATGCAGCTTCTTGTTGTTAATTGAATTTAATCAAAAAAGGTTTATTAACTTCATTCTATAAACCTAACCTTGAAAAATCTTAACTACATATTTATTCTTTTGGCATTACTTGCCGAAATTATTGGGACGATTGGAGGTTTTGGCTCTTCCGTATTTTTTGTTCCTATTGGTAATTTTTATTTCGATTTTCATGATGTTCTGGGATTGACAGCAGTTTTTCATCTATCTAGTAACTTGAGTAAAATTATGTTATTCAAAAAAGGACTAGACAAAAAACTATTAATCAATATTGGAATTCCCTCAGTAATATTTGTAATTATAGGCGGATTCTTAACCAAGGTAGTGGATGACGGAATTCTTAAAATCATTCTTGCATTGTTCTTAATAGGTCTTAGTGCCCTCTTCCTTATAAAAAAAGAATTAATCATTAATCCGAATAAAAGAAATGCCATCACTGGAGGTGCATTATCTGGATTATCGGCAGGATTACTAGGAACAGGAGGTGCCATAAGAGGGCTTACAATGGCAGCTTTTAATCTAGAAAAAAGCGTGTTCATTGCAACATCAGCCTTTATAGATTTCTTTTTAGATTTTACCCGCACTATTGTGTATTACAAAAATGGATACATTCATAAAGAGTATCTTGTTTATTTACCTTTTTTAATCGTAATAGGAATTGTTGGTACTTATATAGGGAAACGAATATTAAATTATATTCCTCAAGATAAATTCAAAAAATTATCCTTAGTTCTTATTTTGATAATTGGTCTAGTAATGCTTGCTAATGTCATTATTATCAAATAATAAAAACATTAAATACTCAGAATAAAATAAAGATAAAATACCGTTCAACTTAGGTAAGTTTTTATCCTTCCATCCGACTACAAATAGAATGCAAAAGAGTTATGACACTTTTGTAGTTTATTAAAAATAATAGAAGTAAAAAATGACAAAATTAAAAATAGATATCGTATCGGATGTAGTTTGTCCTTGGTGTACTGTTGGTTACAAACACTTGGAAAAAGCTATAGATGAATTAGGTGTAAAAGACCAAGTAGAAATAGAGTGGCAACCCTTTGAGTTAAATCCAGAAATGCCAATTGAAGGGCAAAATGTGAACGAACATATTGCTCAAAAATATGGATCTACACCAGAACAACAAGCAGAGTCGAAAAGAAACTTAACAGCTGTAGGTGCTAAAGCTGGTTTTAAGTTTGATTATTTTGATGAAATGAGAATGGTCAACACATTTGACGCTCATGTTTTATTGGAATATGCCAAAGAATTTGGTAAACAAACCGAATTAAAAATGAGATTAACTACTGCTTTTTTTAGCGAAAGAAAAGATGTTTCTGACCTAGCCATTTTAAAACAAGCGTTATTGGATGTAGGATTAGATGCAGAAGAAGGAATGGCAAGAATAGATAACAAAGAAGCACGTACAGAAGTAAGCCAACATCAAGAATATTGGAAAAGTTTAGGAATAAACTCTGTCCCTACTTTTGTGTTCAATAGAAAAAGTGCAGCTTCTGGAGCATTACCTGTAGAGTCTTTCAAACAAGCCTTGACAGAATTATTGGCTGAAAAAGCATAATAACAAATCCAATCCTAAGGCTGGAATCACAAATTAGTCACAAACCCAAAAGCGACTTTAGTATAAACTAAAGTCGCTTTTTTTTATTTGGAATAGTAAATAATAAACCTCAACTATAAAAAAAATCTATACCGAAATGATTCTACTTATTTTTATCCTTTTGATTTAAGTGCACCCCACAAAACCTCAACCGGATGAATTGCTTTTCTTTCTGTAGCATCTTTTATTTGGTGCCTGCAACTTGTACCCGAAGCTGCAATAATTGTATCTTCTTTTGCTTTTTTTACTGTAGGAAACAAAACCAAATTTCCTACTTGTTGGCTAATTTCAAAATGTTCTTTTTCATACCCAAACGAACCTGCCATTCCACAGCATCCCGAAGGAATTAAAGTCACCTCATAATTGCTAGGAACAGACATTAATCGCACACTTTCGTTTATGTTTCCTAAGGACTTTTGATGGCAATGCCCATGCAATAAAATCTCTTTTTTATCTTGAGTAAAGTTAGCCGCAGTAATTTTTCCTTTTTTAGCTTCCCTCGCCAAAAACTCGTCTATCATAAACGTATGCTTTTTTAGTCTCTTTGCATCTGCCACAAGCTCTGCATCTACCAATCTTGGGTATTCATCTCTAAAACTCAATATAGCAGAAGGCTCTACTCCCAATAATGGAGTATCTTCCTTTATTATATCTCTAAAAATAGCAACATTCTTATTTGCCATTTGTTTGGCTCTAGGCAATAATCCTTTAGAAATGGCTGCCCTCCCACTTTCTGGATGCTCTACTAGTTTTACATTATAGTTTAACCCTTGCAGCAATTCTATACTTTTTATTCCTATCTCTGTGTCATTCCAGTTGGTAAATTCATCACAAAAAAGAACAACTGTTCCATTTTCTCCTGATGTATTTTTATAGTTTTTCTTATACCATTTACGCAAACTAAACTTATGAATTGTAGGTAACGATCGCTCGGTTGCTACCCCAAGAAATTTCTTAGCTGTTTTGGATAGGAAAGGATTAGTTAGAAAGAAATTATACACGCCTGGTGCAACTCCTCCTAGTTTATTAAATTCATTGATGTATGCAAAAGCTTTTGCTCTCAATGGCACTCCATTATCTTTGTAATATTGATGTAAGAACTCTGCTTTTAATGTAGACATATCAACATTAGAAGGACACTCGGAAGTACATCCTTTGCAAGACAAACACAAATCCATTACCGTTTTTATTTCTTTTTGATCAAAAGGATTTTCCTTATCGCTTTGGGTCAAAAACTCTCTTAGTGTATTGGCACGAGCACGAGTGGTATCTTTTTCATTACGTGTTGCTTGGTAACTTGGGCACATTGTTCCGCCAGACAAAGGCAACTTACGGCAATCTCCAGAACCATTACATTTTTCTGCTGCTCTCAATATCCCTCCTTTATCAGAAAAATCAAATATAGTTTCTATCTTTTTTGTAGGTACATCTGGTTTGTAACGCAAAGAAGTATTCATGGGTGGAGTATTCACAATTTTGTTGGGGTTAAAAATATTATTGGGGTCCCAAGTTTTTTTCACCCTTTTGAATAATTCATAATTCTCCTCTCCTACCATTATTGGAATAAAACCTCCTCTCAACCTACCGTCTCCATGTTCTCCACTAAGTGAACCACCATATTTTTTTACCAACTCTGCAGATGCTTTACTTATTTGATAAAACTGCTCTACATCTTTTGATTCTTTTAAATTTAAGATTGGTCTCAAGTGCAATTCTCCAGCTCCTGCATGCGCATAAACCACTTGTTTTTGACCAAAACCTGCCATTAGCACTTCTACATCTTTTATGTAATCGGCTAAATCATCTAAATCAACAGCTGTATCTTCAATACAAGCTACCGATTTTTTATCTCCAGGAATATTGGCCAATAGTCCCAATCCTGCTTTTCTTAACTCTCGTAGTTTCTTGGTGTTTTCTGGTGAAATAATAGGAAAAGCATATCCCATATTATTTGCTTTCAATTCTGCAATCATGGCCTCGGCTTTTGCCATTGCTTCTTCTAGCGTATTCTCTCTAAACTCAATCATCAGTAACCCTTCAGGGTCACCTTCTATAAACCATCTATTTTTATTCTGATTGATGTTCTCTTTGGTACAATCAAGTATTATTTTATCAATTAACTCACACTGTGTGGGCTTATGTTTCATTGCCAATTGTGTACCACGAAGACTTTCGTCTATGTTTTCAAAATGTACTGCAGCAATTACATCTACAGGTTTTTGAACCGCATCCAAGTGTAATTTTATTTCTGTTGTAAATGCAAGAGTCCCTTCCGATCCACACAGTAATTTACAAAAATCAAATGCTTTTTCTTCTTCCGAAAAAAGTTCTGTTTCTAGCAAATAGTCCAAGGCATATCCCGTGTTTCTTCTGTGGATAGTCTTTTTAGGAAAATTTGTTCTAATATTTTCTTTGTTTTTAGGCTCGTCCAATTCTGTTTTAATGTGACGATAAAGCTCCCCTTCTAACGTTTGTAGCTTTGTTTTCTTCTGAAAATCTGACTTGCTCAGCTGCTCAAATGTAACCTCTGACCCATCTGACAATAATGTTTTCAACTCTAACACATGCTCCCTTGTAGATCCATATACAATAGAAGTTGTTCCACAAGAATTGTTTCCTACCATTCCTCCTATCATTGCTCTATTGGCTGTAGAAGTTATTGGACTAAAAAATAATCCATGAGTTTTTAGAAATAAATTCAATTCATCACGCACAACACCCGGTTGCACTCTTACCCATTTTTCGGCTTCATTAAATTCTAAAATCTGATTAAAATGTTTAGAAATATCTACTACGATTCCATTTCCCACAATTTGCCCTGCTAATGAAGTTCCTGCTGCTCGAGGAATTAAAGAAGTGTGGTGAGTATTGGCAAAATTAATCAGTTTTGTTAAATCTGCTTTGTTCTTAGGAATAGCAACTGCAAGCGGCAACTCCCTATATACAGAAGCATCTGTTGCATAAATCACTTTCATCATATCACTAAAATGAAATTCTCCTTCTAACTCTTGAGATAATTTCTCTAAAATCTCCTTATTTATTTTTGATTCTGCCATTTAAAATGCTTGCTTAACTGCCCTGTACAATATGAAATATAAATTTAAGCTTTCTATCGCTCAACTAAAAAAAAAGGAGAGAAATGTTAATCATTCTCTCCTACTTTGGTCAATTCTTAGAAATTACTCATATCCTTTTCCTTTCAATACCAATTCTTCTTGTCCATCTACTACATTCATAAATTCTACACTACTCATTGGCTCACTAAACATAGGAAAATCTTTAGCAATTGCATTTTCATGTTCTTCTACACTCAATCCTGCACAACAATCATTTAATGTCACTACATTATATCCATTTTCGTAGGCCGTACGCATAGTAGACTCTACACAGCAGTTTGTCAAAAACCCTCCAATTGCAATGTTTTTAATCCCTTTACTTCTTAATATAAAATCTAAATTAGTACTGTGAAATCCACACAATCCTCTTTTTCCTTCTATCACAATGTCACCTTTTTGAGGAGTCAATGAGTCTATAATTTCTACCCCCCAACTATCTTTTTGAAATGCATTATTATCCACAATTCCTTTAATAATTCCATAAGGATTATTGGTAAGTTCGGTATAGTTTTCTGTAAAAGAAATAGGAATATAAATTAGCTGAATACCTTCTTTTCTTGCTTTTTCAACAAGAGCTTCCGTATTGGCCAACATATTAGTTTTTGTCATCACCTCTTTAACCCCTTCATGAAAAATTCCTCCTTCAGAAGTAAAGTCATTTTGAAATTCTATTAATACTATTGCCGTTTCATTCTTGTTCATAGTTATAAGTTTTTAAAGTTGTAATTATTAAAAGAAGAGTATGAATTACTGCTTCTTCACTGTTGCAAGTTAATTTATTAAATAACCAAATGATGTCACTATCTTGGCAATGAATAGCACATTCTTCCCAAAAGGTTTGGAGTCGCACTTATATTTCTTTATTTTTAAACTATGTTCAAAATCACTCCAATCCCGTTAATTCCTATTTCTGAAGTAAAAGAATTAGTGGAACAAAGGCGTGGTTTTAACTTTAATAATTGTGAGTTAAATATATACGAAACGAGAAAAACAGTAATGGATTTTCCTCTTAGTTTTAATGGATTTACAATTACATCTATGCTTAGAGGAACAAAGCAAGTTCGCTTTCATGATTCTATCTCTAGAGAATATAACCCAGGAAACACGATTATTGCTCCTTCGTCTGCTAAGCTGCATATAGATTTTCCCAAAGCTTCGTTTGAGGATCCTACGCAATGTTCTGCTTTAACTCTTGATAATAGTTTTGTAACCAAACAAGTGAATGAATTTAACGAACTACTTCATCAAGGGACTTTCATTAGAGGATGGCAAGTATTAGATAATTCTGTTTTGCTTTATAACAATGAAGATTTAATCAATATTCACAAAAAGATTACACGAATTGCGAGTTCTATTGATCCTTTCAAAGAGATTCATATAAAAATGTTACTAAAAGAAATGGTGCTTTGCGTCTTAAAAATGCAAAACGTGAGCACACTGAAAACTGAAGCAGATTTGAATTCGAATAATACCCCATTTGCTGCCATCATAAATTTTATTCGTCAAAACATTTACAATGAAATTAACATAGAGGATTTATTAAAAGTATCCTCCATGAGCAAATCTTCTTTTTATAGAGCATTTGTAAATGAACTAGGTCTTTCTCCTTACCAGCTAATTATAGATGAAAGGCTTAAAGTATCTAAAAAATTACTGATAGAAGATGGACTATCAATTAAAGAAACGGCTTATGCTACGGGGTTCTCTAGTTCAAATTATTTTATTCGACTATTCAAAAAACACGAAGGAATGACACCTAAACAATTTGTAAATAGTAAATTGAATCCTTTTGGATAAAGGCTAAATTATACTTTAGAAAATTTATCAATCGCCACAAGTCCCCATTCTGCAATTGACTGCAACAATGGAATCAATGTTTCTCCAAATTCAGTTAAAGAGTATTCTACCTTCAATGGAGGTTTAGAGGTATATACTTTTCTCAATACTATGCCATCCTCTTCCAATGTTTTGAGTTGTAAACTCAAGGTTCTTTCGGTAACCGTAGGCATCATTTTTCTCAATTCGTTATAGCGCAAAGTTCCATCTATCAAGTGAAATAAAATTACTGTCTTCCACTTCCCTCCTATCAACCCCATGGTTACACTAGCACAACAAGGGTATTCTTTGTCTTTTATTTTATACATAACTCTTTATTTATAATCATTTTTTCTACTATACTTTTCGACCGTTATTGCAAATGTAAAACACTATACTTAGTTTTGCAACTATAAAATGTATAGTAATTTAAAAAATATAAAATATGAATATCAAAGAAACATTAAACTGGCGTTACACAACCAAAGATTTTGACACTAATAAAAAAATCTCTGAGCAAGACATGGAGCAAGTAAAAGCTCTATTGAGAATGAGTCCATCAAGCACAAACATACAGCCTTGGCACTTTATCATAGCAGAAACAAAAGAAGGAAAAGAAAGAATAGCTAAAGGAACACAAGGTTTTTATCATTTTAATGAACCAAAAGTATTAAATGCTTCTCATGTTGTTCTTTTTTGTTCAAGAATTACTGCAGATGAAGATTATATGTTACACGTATTGGATGTGGAGGAAAAAGATGGAAGATTTCCTAATGAAGAGATAAAACAAAATATGCATGGTGGTAGAAATATTTTTGCCGACATTCATAAATACGATTTGAAAGATCTTCAGCACTGGATGGAAAAACAAGTTTACTTGAACATTGGAGGATTTTTGATGGGAGTTGCAACTTTAGGAATTGATGCTGCACCCATGGAAGGAATTGATGTAAAAGCATTGGATGAAGAGTTTGGATTGAGAGCAAAAGGATTTACTGCAGTAACTGCCGTAGCCATTGGTTACAGAACAGACAAAGATTTTAATACTACTGATAAAACTCCAAAATCTAGATTACCAGAAAGTGAAATATTTACAGAATTATAAAAACATATGCTAATAGAATCTAACATGATGAAATTGGGAACGAAAGCTCCCAATTTTTCTTTACTCGATACCGTTTCTGGAGAAATGGTAACATTACAGCAATTACAATCTGATATTGCCACAGTGGTTGTGTTCATTTGTAATCACTGCCCTTTTGTACACCATATTAATTCTCAATTGGTAGAGGTTGCAAATAAATACCAAGAAAAAGGAGTTCAATTTATTGCTATCAGTAGTAATGATGTGAATACACACCCTCAAGATTCTCCTCAAGAAATGACAAAGAATGCAATAAAAGAAGGGTATTCTTTTCCTTATTTATATGACAAAACTCAAGAAGTAGCAAAAGCTTACCAAGCAGAATGCACTCCCGATTTTTTTGTCTTTGACTCTAACTTGGAATGTGCATACCGTGGTAGGTTTGATGAAACCAGACCAAACCAACAAAAAGCAACAGGAAAAGATTTATCCAATGCATTGGATTCTTTGGTAAATGGCGACAAAGTAAATGAAGAGCAATTCCCGAGTATGGGATGCAACATTAAATGGAAATAAATTAAAAACATTCTGTAAGGAATGTTTTTATCGTTTGTTTAAGTTAGAATACGTGTATTTTTATACTTTTGTAGGAATACGTATCTATTTTATTAAAAACACAAACAACAAATGAAAAAAAACATTCTTTTAATGAGTCTTGCAGGATTGAGCTTAATCTCTTGTAAAAACGAAAAAACTGTAGAAAAAACAGCTGAAACAATTAGCGAACCCGCTATGGAATTTCAAAACAAAGCACATGAATTGGTTTATCAAATGGTAGAAAAAGCAGGTACTTTCCAAGACCTACTAGCATTAAAAGATGTGAGTTACACTTACATTTACACTACTCCTGATAATGACAGAGACAGTGCAAATGAACAATACATATTTGATGGAGAATTAAGTTATTCTAACTATTTCAAACACGAAAGAACTCTTGCCAATCTGGAAGGAACATTTGAACAAGGATATGACGGGAAAAACTTTTGGTTAAAACACAATGGAGAATACATTTCGGATTCAAACATGATGAAAAGAGTTGTATTTAACAGGAAAACAAACTTTTACTGGTTTACCATGATGCAAAAATTAACTGATCCTGGTCTTAACTATGAATTTGTAGGTGAAGATACGATTGAAGGAAAAGATTATAATATTGTTAAGATTTCATTCAATTCCGATAAACCGACCGATATTTACCAACTTTACTTGAATAAAAAGACATCATTAGTAGACCAATTTTTGTTTACTGTTGCGGACTTCAATAAAATGGATCCTTTCTTAATGAAAGTAAAGTATGAAGAAATTAACGGACTTCACCTTCCTACTACTCGTATTTACACGGCTGGTAATTGGGAAGGACAAAACCTTTCTGAGAATTGGATAAAAGTAAATTGGAAGAATATTAAATTTAATACCAACATACCTAAAACCCGTTTCGAAGAGAACAAATAAAACAAAAAATTGAAAAAACTAATCGTTCTTCTAACCATAATAACTTTATTTACTAGATGTAACGAAGAATTAACAATAGATAGAGAAGTATTTGCTACTACTCCTGAAGCGATTGGTAATATTTCATTTACAAGTAGAGGACATATTGTATATAGCCATCACCCTTTTTACAAACCTGAAAATAGGGTGATGATTATGCATCACAGATCAAAAAAAACTAGTCCTTTCCCAAACAAACAATGGAACACTCCTAACGACACTAACGAACTATACCTTAGTGATGTACTAGGAATTCGAAATGACGAAAACAGCATTGTTTGGATGCTTGACATGGGACTAAGAGACACCATTACCCCTAAAGTAGTAGGTTGGAACACACTTACACACGAAGTAGAAAACATTTATTATTTGGATTCTACGGTAACTACAAAATATTCATTCCCTAACGATTTGGTAGTAGATACAAAACATAAGTTTTTTATCATTGCAGACGAAGGAATAGCAAACGGAGGAGACGGAAGCACGGCAGGATTTATTCTTGTGGATATGCAAACAGGGGAAACCCGCAAAGTACTAGAAGGAAACAGAACTACCATTCCTGAAAACAAGCCCTTAATAATAGACGGAAAACCTTTGAAAATAAATGGAAAAGATTTATTAGCAGGAAATGATGGTATTACTTCTGATGCCAAATTTGAATGGATTTATTACGCTCCACTAAGCGGAGAAAAATTATATCGAATTAAAACAGATGATTTATTAAACCCAAATCTTACGGAAACAGAATTGGACGAAAAAATTGAAATTTACTCTGACAAACCAAATAATGGCGGAATGAGTATTGATGTAGATGGAAATCTTTACCTTACTGGACTAGAAACAAATAGTATAAAAGTTGTAACTGCAAAAGACAGGAAAGTTAAAACAATCATGAGTGACGATAATTTAGTTTGGCCAGACGGAATAAGCTACAATTACAAAGATGGTTACATGTATGTTTCCGCTTCGCAGGTTAACAAAGGAGCTGTTTTTAATGACGGAGTAGATTTAACCTCTCCCCCATTTTACTTATTTAGATTTAAACCAATAGCTGAAGGAGTTCCTTTCAGATAAAATTTAAATCAAAAAGTATAATTTATTACCATTTAAAAGTAATAATTTTAAATAAAAATAAATTATGCCCAACACCAAACTAACTGTAATAGCAAGAATTCTTGCCAAAGAGGAAAAACGAGATTTTGTAAAATCTGAATTACTCAAATTACTAGAAATAACAAGAGCTGAAGAAGGATGTATTAATTACAATTTACATCAAGATATAGAAAATCCAAACCTTTTTGTATTCTACGAAAACTGGACAAGCAAAGAACTTCTTAATAAACATTTGAAAAACCAACACCTTGTTGATTACGTTAAAAATACAGAGGGATCTGTAGATGAATTTATCTTAAATGAATTGGAAGAGATCAATAACTAAACGACTTTATTAGAAAAGTAAAAAAACACAGAATAAATATATTCTGTGTTTTTTTTTATTCCTTCAACTTTTTTTTATTTCTAAAAAATAGACAAAACAACAGAAATAATAATTCAATTTTCACTTAGTAAAACAAGGATGCTTTGCCAAGTGTTTTGTACCTTTAATACATCAAAATTTAGCTAATAAAAACAGCTCATTTTCCATTTATAGAAAGTGTATTGTGATTAATGTTACTTACCATCCTTTCTATAATAATTATTTTTATACTTAAATTAATTCTCTATGGAAGACATGTTATTTTACGATAGGTTGCAATTTGCATTCACTATCACATTTCACTACATATTCCCACAATTAACAATGGGATTATCCTTATTAATTGTTTATTTCAAGTGGAGATTTTTAAGAACCAACAAAGAACTATTTAATAATGCCGCAAAATTTTTCATGAAAATTTTTGCTGTTAATTTTACCATGGGTGTAGTAACAGGAATTCCTATGGAATTTCAATTTGGAACCAATTGGGCTAAATTTTCGGAATTAACAGGTGGAATAATAGGTCAAACTTTGGCCATGGAAGGTATGTTCTCATTCTTTTTAGAATCATCTTTTTTAGCGCTATTCATTTTTGGTGAAAAACTAATGGGTCAAAAACTTCATTTTTTAACCGCATTCCTTGTCTTTTTAGGCTCCTGGGCTAGTGGATGGTTTATACTAGCCACAAATGCTTGGATGCAACACCCTGTTGGACATGAAATACTAGAAAATGGCAAATATGTACTAAAAAACTTTTCTGCCCTATTTAGTAATCCTTGGTTGTTACCCGCATTCTTGCACAATCAATTAGCTTCAGTTACCACCTCTTCGTTTGTTGTAGCGAGCATAGGAGCTTTTTACATTTTAAGAAACAAACAGGTAGAATACGGAAAGTTATTTTTAAAAACCGGAGTGGTAGTTGGTTTTGTCTCTAGCTTATTACTTGCATTCCCCACGGGAGATTGGAACGCAAAAAACGTAGCCAAATATCAACCTGCCTCTTTTGCCGCTATGGAAGGTATTTTTGAAACCGAAGAAGCCGGAGCTGAAATTGTATTGATAGGACAACCCAATATGGTAGAGAAAAAACTTGATAATAAAATAGCTGTTCCAAACATTCTTAGCTTCCTAACTTACCAAGAATGGGACAAACAAATTCCTGGAATGGATCAATTTGAAAAAGAAGAATTACCCGATAATATTCCTGCTCTCTACTATTCTTACCACATAATGGTAGGACTGGGGACTATATTTATTGGCGCAATGGGATTGGCTCTTTTCTTTCTTTGGAGAAAAAAACTATACACGATAAAACCATTACTTTGGGCTATCATGTTTTTAGTTCCATTCCCTTACATTGCAAACCTTACAGGATGGTACGTAGCAGAACTGGGTCGTCAGCCGTATTTGGTATATGGCTTACTAAGAACCAGTGAAGGAATTTCGCCAACGGTATCTTCTGGTAACACTCTATTTACCCTACTTGGGTTTGTAGCACTTTATATGTTATTGGGATTATTATTTTTAGTCCTCGTAGGAAAAACTATAAACGAAGGTCCAACCCCTCAAAAACACTAAATCATGGAAGTATTTTGGTATATCATAATTGCAATTGTATTAGCCGTTTTCTTTGTCTTGGATGGCTATGATTTTGGTGCAGGAATCATTCATTTGTTCTTTGCAAAAAAAGAAAAAGACAAGGAAGTAATTACTAAATCTGCTGGTTTATTTTGGGATTCAAATGAAGTCTGGTTAGTAGCTGCAGGTGGAATGCTTTTTATGGCTTTTCCTACATTCTATGCTTCCGTTTTTAGTGGTTTTTATTTACCCCTCATTATAGTGCTTTGGCTTATTGTTTTCAGGGCTATTGGTTTAGAATTCAGAAACCAATTTAGCTTTCAAATGTGGAAAGACATCTGGGATAAATCTTTTGGTGTATCTAGCTTGTTATTAGCGCTATTTTTTGGAATCGCTTTAGGAAATATAGTTAGAGGTGTAAATTTAGGAGGTGTAGAAAATCAAATTTCTAATCACGAGGCCCATTACTTTTTCTTACCTCTTTGGGATAGTAGCTTTAGTCCTTTATCCGAAACTCCTGGTGTTATAGATTGGTTTACCATAATCATTGGATTAATTTCTGTCGTAACTTTGGCTATTCATGGAGCAAATTGGATTATCCTCAAAACAAACTCTTCTATAAATACAAAGTTAAAAACTATTATTTTTAAACTTAATATCGCCTTGGCAGCACTTACTATTTTTTCATTAATAATTTGGCAATTAGTGAATCCAAACTCCTTTGATAATTTTATTGATAAACCTTATCTTTTTGTATTTCCTGTTATTTATTTAATTGGTTTATTTGGTTTATTTTTTATAAAAAAACTGAAAAAAGAAATTCACGGGTTTATACTCTCCACACTTGTTATTTTAGGAGGAATTACCTCTTCTCTTGCCTCCCTATTCCCTGTACTTTTACCCTCTACAAACAACACAAATGAAGCGCTTACCATCTACAATACAGCTGCATCAGAATATGGATTGTCAGTTGCTTTGGTTTGGGGTATTATTGGATTCATCCTACTATTTACTTATCTATTTATCCAAAAGAAATTAATGGGAGGAAAAATAGATAACATGGATTACGGACATTAACAAAATAGAATGACAGCTACTTTAATATCGCTCATTAGTATACTTTGCGGGATAATTGGGGCAAACCTCATTGGCGTGATTTACAAAAAAAAATCCTTTGGGCTTTTAGGAAACACCATAGCTGGAGTATTTGGTTGTATTTTCATCATTAAATCTTTTGGTAGATTAGGCTTTGATCCAAATTTCATAATTCATTCAGGCTATATAAACTATGGAATATTTGCACTCAATTGTTTCGTATCTATTACAAGCGGAGCCTTGGCATTAATCCTCATTTCTAAACTAAAACGTTTCCAATAATCGATTTAATTTAATCAGATTTGTTTAATTGTTTAATTCGTAGTAAAAATCAATGAAATAGTATAAGCCAAATTGTCTTTTAACTCTGGCAAATGATAAGCACCATATCGGTAATTTACACCCGCACCCAAGCCAAGATAAGCAACATTCAAATAATTTATTCTAAGTATATTATCGATTTGTAATCCTGATTCAAAAAAACCTTTCTCCATGGTTTGTACAGAAACTAAGCCGTGATCCGTAGCATTGGATAAAGAGCCAAAACCTACATGCTGATGAAGAACTAAATGAGGTTTAAATTTTTCTGTTTTAAATAAAAGTGAGCCAAAATTATGAGAGAAATGTAATACTGCGTATTTATCCATGGCAAACTCATAAGGAGTAACCGTTTGAAATGAATTTCTAATAAATACCGAAAGATCTCCCGTTTTTATTCCAAACCCTGTAAACTGCATATTGTAAGGCAAAGCTCTATCTATCCAACCCCCTTGCAACCTTATATGAGACTGACCCATATTCTTAAAAAAATGCGAAGCATCTACCCTAGCCTCTAGCTTGTTGTATTCCCATTCACTTCCTAACACTCCTTTCATTCCTCTCGCATAAGCCACAGACAATACAGGATAAGTAGTTCCTAAGCTAATTCTTTGATTAAAATTTTCTGCCAGTTTCTCCTTAAATGCATATTGCAAAAAAACCTCTACTTCGGTATTATTGAGAAAAGCACTGCTTAAATCATCACTTTTGTATTGATACGCATACCTTGGTGAAAACAGAGAATTGGTAACCGAAACATTAAATTTTGCATACCTCAAAGCTCTAAAACTTAAAGCAACACTGTTACTTTTCACCCTATCTTTCTGAAACCCTATATATGTATTGGCTTGAAAACTACTCACTCTGTATTTATTTAACCCCGATTGTGCAGTTTCTTCAATTGTATTTTTGTGTGAAGCTAAGAGTTCCACTTCGTGTTCTTTATTCAAAAACAAAGTAAGATCTCCTCCATATTTCCATTCTTTGTCTTTTAATCCATACCCAAAGAAACCACCCAAAGAAAACCATTTAGCTAGTTTATCATTTGTGCTCAATCCTAGTCCTAATCTAAATCCTTCGTAATTATTGCTCACTAACGATTTAGCTAAATCAATATCCATAAATTTTATTGGAATTTTTCCCTCCATCAACTTTTCAAAAAATCTAAATTTATCGTCAAAACTCAACTCCTCACCTAAACTATCTAAAAAATAAAAAGACCTTTTTTCCTTCTCTGTCAAAGGAGATTTTCTTTCCAATTCCCAATAAGAAGAATCTTTTTCATTTGCACCATTTTTTATTCTAAAACTAACCGCAGAAACATCTCTTCTTCTTAGCTCTGGTTCTAGCTCTACACTATCTAGGTAGGCTTCTCCATTTATTTGAGTGCCCAATCCTATGGCAGGATAATTTTTTATTATTAACTGATAATTTAATTGTTCTGGAAACCAATTTGTACCATTTACAAACGTATATTTTTGTTGAATTTTCATGGTAATAAAACCTACTTCAAATGGTTCTGCTATCACATTTTGAATTGCATATCCATTGGTATTTATATAGATAATTCCTTTTAATCCGTCAAAGTTCTTCCCTTCTCTGGGTTGGTAGGATAAGATAAAAGTGGTATCGGCCTCATTGAGTAATGTATCTTCTATTCTAAATAAGTACTTTTTTGTACTTCCTTTACTTATAGGATTCAAATAGTTTTTATCCAAAATAGTAATAACATTTTCATAAAAAGCAAAAGGCTGAAATTGAGTAACGACAGAAGAGAACGAGGGCATCTTAAGTCCAGAAACTCTATTTGCAATTACTATTTCTTCATTTATATCAGGAAAAATAAACGTCTTTTTAGCTATGGATTCTATTAAAAAAACGGGAGGAGTTTTTTCTTTTAGTTTAGAATCTTCAGCAACTGAATCGCCTAAATGAGTTGCGCTATCCATTGCCAATCTTGTTTTATTATAGGATTTATACCTAAATGAAGATAAATTCTCTGGGTTATTGACTTTCTTGTTTGCTACGGCATTTCTTATTATTCTGTGTGCAGGATTTTCTCCTGCAACTACTTTAAATTCTTGTAAATGCAAATCCTGAGACTCTAGTAATAGATTGAGATAAGAAGAAGAAGAAGAAACAGCTACCTTTTTGTTTTTGTAGCCTACGTATTTACATTCTATGGTTGTAATTTTTGTATTAGAAACAATAGAGAAATCTCCATTTATGGTAGAAGAAGTTACTTTCCCAGTGTTGATGATAATATTGACAAAAGCAAGAGGCTCTCCTGTTTTGCTGTCTCTAATTTTTCCTGCCAATTTGTATTGTGAAAACACAAGATTAGAAATCAAAACAAATATTATGAATAGATACTTTTGCATTATTAAAATTAAACTATTTATTACGAAACCAATTCATCCCTAACTAATTCCTCTCGCTTCACCCTTCAACATGAGTAAGACGAATATGAATTTGAAAAAGTTACAATCGATTAAAAAATAATTTGCATAAGTTTAACTAGCAACTTGTTAATCATAAAAAAAAAGACAATCTCTATTAAAAAAACTGATAATTAGAAAAAGTTCAATTCAATAAATTCACCCAGTTCTATCTCCCGTCTTGGGTTCTAGGTTTAGGTTTGTCATGGTTAGTTGCTTTCTCTAGTTCCGTTACAATTTTTGCTACAGCAGGGCAAACTTCAGTGTTTTTAAGTGTCAAATCTAGGATTTGATACATGTTTTTTCTGTTTGTATGCGGATATCCTTCACAAGCAAGAGGTCTATAATCGTAAATGGTACAAGTATTATCTGCTTCATCAAAAAATGCACAAGGCGAAGTTTGTAATACATAATCACCATCAGAATCTATTCTTAAATAGTAATCTATAAAATCTACTGCCTTCATTTTTTGTTTCTTGGCAATTCGTTTTATGTCAACTTCTCTAAAAATTGGGCTTGTAGTTTTACAGCAGTTACCACATTTTAAGCAATCTATATCTTCAAAAACCTCTTCGTGTTTTTCATGAAACATATCATCAATTGAGTTTGCCTTTTTCCTTTTAAGCTTTGTGATAAAACTTTTGTTCTTATCTTTAGTTTGTTTAGGAAGGTCTAATAATTTTTGATATTCCATCATAGATTTTAATTTGTTTACTAGGTGTTCTGCAAAAATACAAAAACTTATTGGTTAAGAAATCAATAAAATTGGATACAAAAGTGAAATTTTTTATACCTTGTACTAGATTAATCAATGTACTTAAGAGATAATCATTTCTTAAAAATTAATATTATAAAAGTGGAAGAAAATTCGACCAAAAAATTTGATGTATGCATTATTGGCGGAGGTCCTGCTGGATATGCTGCTGCAATGAGAGCTGTAGATTTTGGAAAATCTGTTGTTTTAATAGAAAAAAACAAATTAGGTGGAGCCGGAATTTATAACGGAGCATTAACTTCAAAAACAATGTGGGAACTTTCTAGAAAAGTTGACACCATTAATAGTTCACTGTATTCTGCAGGAAGAAGGCAGCTAGAAGTTACTTGGGATGACGTACAAAAAACGATAAAAGATGCTGTTTTTGAACGTAAGTTTCAATACTCTTCGCATGTCAAAATGCTAGATACAAGGCTAAAAGATAAATTTACATACGAGAAAGGTACGGCCAAAATGATTTCTAAAAATGAAGTAGAAATCATGAGAAAGGACGAAACTGAAACTACAATTTGGGCAGAAAATATCATTATTGCAACAGGAAGTAGACCTAGAGTTATTCCTAATATTGATGTGGACGAAAAAACAATTATGACTAGTGATGGGATTCACCACATGGAGTCTTTCCCAAAAAGTTTGGTGATTGTAGGTGCCGGGGTTATTGGTTGTGAGTACGCAACTATGTTTTCTAGTTTTGGAAAAACAAAAGTATATTTAATTGATAAAGCAGACCACATTCTTCCGTTTGAAGACCGTGATATTTCTTCTTTGGTAGAGAACAACCTAAAGAAAAATGGAGTTACAATTCACAACAAAGCAAGCCTAGAGCGATTAGAAAAAATTGACGGGGAAGTAGAGTATGAATTATCTTATCCTGATGGAAGAAAAGAAGTAATTCGTGTAGAAAAAGCATTATTATCTATTGGTAGAATTCCTAATTTCGAGAATATTGGAATGGAAAATGCTGGAGTTTTGATGAGTAAAAGAGGAAGACATATTGGTGATGATGATACACAAACCAATATCCCAAATATCTATTCTGTAGGTGACGTTTCTGGAAACATGTCCTTGGTAAATGTGGGAGAACTGGAAGGAAGACATGCTATAGAGAGAATGTTTATGGAGAAAATGCCAGAAAGACTTTCTTACGATAACATAAGTAATATTATGTTTTTGGATCCAGAAGTTGCTGCTGTAGGAATGAACGAAAAACAATGTAGCGAACAAAACATCCCTATTAAAGTAGTAAAGATTGACTATTCTTGTATTGCTCGTGCTATTGCAATGAGAAAAACAGAAGGATTTTTTAAGATTATTGTTACCAACGACAAAGACATGAAAGTCTTGGGAATGAGAGCTATCGGAGAACATGCATCTAGTGCAATACAGGCCGTGGCATTACTTATAAAAATGAACAAAGGAATAGAAGAACTTGCCGAAATGGTTCATCCTCATCCTTCTATTATTGAAGGAATACAGGAATGTGTAAGAATGCTACTAAATAAATCGGTTTTCAAATCTTCTATTTTTAAAGATAAACTAAAGTGTTACAGTTGTGTGGATGGAGTGTGTACTCCGCTACAAAGGCTATAAATTTTGGCTTAATTTTTGTTTTTAATAGAACAAAACTAATTTACCGTGATTAAACAAATTATCTCATTTCTTGCAATAACTATCCTAGTTTTTAGTGTAGTCATTTTACCTTTATCTGCTCATTCGCAAAAAAGCACTAGAATAAAACACGAACTGGGTTTTAATATTAATCCTACTGCTAGCTCGGGTACTGTAACTTTTGTTATGCTAAAAATAGATACCGTAACTGGAAATATCGTTAGTAAATCTACCATTACCGAAGGCAATTTTGTGATGTATGCCAAGGGTTTATTAAAAAACCCTGCAAATCCCCAAAGGAAAGATTTTTTTAAGGAAGTAGGAATAGATTGTGGCTGGATTTTGGATGACCCAATTATTAGAGGTGGAATGCAATACGTAGATACACTTTGGGATGAAATGGCTCCAATTTGCTTACCTGTATGGGATATATGGAAATTACGCTACTCTATTCATCCTAAATATGGAAAAGGAGCTAGTGCCGTGCCTGACGAAGACAGAGGATGGTCTGCAAATAGATGGAGACCTAGCTATGCTCAAACAGTTTATTTACAGAAATACGGAATTAATCAGATTCAAGATTATTTTTACGGTCCAAAAATGTTTGAACTTTTTCGTGACATGCAAAATCCAGATTGGATTGGGATGTATATGGAATTGAATTAGGTTTTATCTGTTCATTTTTTTCATTGATAAAAAAAACGAACCAAATGAAATCAGGACAATAAATGACTAAAATGTAAATAATCTTTAAAGTCATTATTCATTTTCATACACAACATTCCCTCCCAAATAAGTATAAACCACTTTCGCTTCATGTATTTCTTCTTCAGGAACTTTCATAATATCGCGATTTAGGATTACGAAATCGGCAAATTTCCCTACTTCTAACGTTCCTTTGGTTTCGTATTCTTTGTTGGCTAATGCTGGCCAAAATGTAATTCCTTTTAAAGCTTCTTCTCTTGTCAACTTCTCATTCTCTGCTATTGGAAATTCTTTACTTGAGTTTCTTACAATTGCATTATAAAAAGTAGTGACAGGATTTTTACTTGCCACAGGAAAATCTGAACCCAGTGCTATCGTTTGATTTTGATTCAATAAAGATTTTAATCGGTAAGAGTTTTTTAATGACTCTTTATCTACAGATTTTACAATTCCTGCTTTCCTATCATCTGCCAAATGAGTAGGCTGAACAGAAGGGATAATATTATACTTACCAAATAACGCCACATCCTCTTCACTTACAGATTGAGCGTGCTCTATTCGCCAAGTCATACCATTTGTAGCTTTCAGTACCTTTCCCATTTCTTCCAAGGCTACTTTCACTGCCGAATCCCCTATTGCATGCACATTCAATTGGAATCCTTTTTCATAGGCCTGCCTAGCAATTCTTGCCAAACTATCTCTTGTCATTAATAAATCTCCATAATAAGTTGATCCAAGATAAGGCGATTTGAAACAAGCTGTTTTAGACCCCACACTTCCATCTAGCATTACTTTGTAAGAGTTTACAGTTAATTTATCTGTAAAAATCGATTCCATTTTTAATGTTTCTACCGAAGGGAAAAGCATAGCGTAAATTCGCATATCCAAAGTTCCAGAATTTTGCATCATTTGAATTAATTCAACTTCTTCTTTGGTTAATCCAGCATCAGAAACTGTGGTAACTCCTTGTGAAAAAAATGCCGTTTCCGAATTTCTTAACGCATTCTTTTTTTGTTGTTTAGTGTAGTTTATTGCTTTTGTAAAATATGGAATGTATTCTTCCGAAAGTGGTCCGTTTGTATATTCAAACTCAAGCTCTGTCTTAGCTATTGCTTTTTCATTTACTAACAAACTATGTCCATCAATACGCCATAACAAAACAGGAATGTCTGGAAATTTTGATGTTAATATATCTGTATTAATTACTTTAGAATCCCATTTGTATTCATCCCAACCAAATCCAATTAACCAATCTAGTTTATTATTCTTTCCTTTTTGAAGTAATTCTACGATTTCTTCCATAGATTTTGCTCCACTCAAATCTACCGCCAATCCATTGAGTCCAGATCCCAAAAAATGGCAATGTGCATCAATAAACCCTGGATAAATAGGACGAGTTTCGGCATCTATCACTTCCGTAGCTCGGTATTTATTCATTATTTCGTGCTCCTTCCCTACTGCTACAATTATTCCATCTGTAATTGCCATAGCTTGTGCCACTTCAAACTCTTCGTTTACTGTATAAATTCTAGCATTATGAATTACCAAATCTGCTTTTTCGAATTTTACACAAGAAAAAAAACTAGCCAAAACCAACAGTCCAATCACACTAAATTTTGTTCTTTTCATCCCTTCTATTTGAATTAAATAATTACGCATCACAAATTACGAATTACCGTTCGGTTTCTCTGATAATTTGTTCAAAAAATAGTATTTTAGTATCTTATTCAAAAACAAGTAATAATTCTGTGATATTAAATAAAATTTCTCTTCTTAATTTTAAAAACTACGACCAAATAGAGGTAGAAGTTTCTCCCTTTGTCAATTGTTTTTTGGGTAAAAACGGTATGGGAAAAACAAACCTGCTAGATGGAATCTATTATTTATCTAATTGTAAGAGTTTTTTCAACTCGGTAGATTCTCAAAACATAAAAAACGAAGAAGATTTTTTTGTTATTCAAGGAGAATTTGAAGGAGAAGACAAACCCGAAAACGTTTATTGTGGAGTAAAAAGAGGAAAAAAGAAGGTATTTAAAAAAGGAAAAAAAGAATACGAGAAATTATCGGATCACATTGGTCTTATCAATACCGTACTTATTTCTCCTATGGATACCAACCTTATATACGAAGGAAGTGAAACGAGAAGAAAGTTTATTGATTTAATAATTTCTCAGTACGATAAAAAATATTTACAAACTCTGATCAAGTACAACAAAGTACTGGCACAGAGGAATGCATTTTTAAAAAACCTACAACAAGGAGCTCAATTTGATGCTTTATCCTTACAAATTTGGGATGAACAGCTTACGCCATTGGGTCAAGATATTCATGCACACAGAGCTAAGTTTATCGAAGAATTCACTCTAGTTTTCAATTCCATTTATGCTATTTTATCTGGAGGAAATGAAACGGCTACCTTGAGTTATAAATCACAATTGGACGAAAAAACATTTGAAGAGTTACTGAAATCCAGTTTACACAAAGAAAAATTCATTGGATACACAACTAAAGGAACTCACAAAGATGATTTTAGTTTTGAAATTGAAAACAGGCCTCTGAAAAAATTTGGTTCTCAAGGACAACAAAAAACATTCTTGATTGCATTAAAACTAGCTCAATTTAAGCACATTGAATCCAAAACAGAATCTAAACCAATTTTATTGTTGGATGATATTTATGACAAACTAGACGAACACAGAATCTCTCATTTGATGAATCAAATATGCGAGGGAGTATACGGACAAGTATTTATTACGGATACAAATACGAAACGACTTCCTGCTTTTTTTAAAGAGAAAAATTACGAATGTTTTTCTTTTGAAATAGACCAAGGAGAATTGGTGAAATGACTCGTATAAAAATGTGATAAAATCATTCTAAAATAATTATGCAAAACTTATATATTTACACAAATAAAAAATAAAATGAAAAAAATAATTTTACTCTCAATTAGCTCTGCCATTCTACTTTTTTCGTGCACAAATGAAGCAACTACACCTACAGAAACTACACCTACTAAAGAAGTGTCATTTGTAGAAACAAATACAGATTCTCTTACGGATATGGAATTGTATTATTATATGGAGGAATTGGAAAAAAGATTAACGAACGAAGATTCATTAGAATTGGCCAAAGCTTTTTCTGTAAAAATGCTAGAGTCTGCGCAAAAACATTCTTCTAAATTTACAACAAGTGAAAACAGAAGAGAAGCCATAAGAAAAGGAGTAAGAGCCGCAATGGGACTTAACCAAGACTATGAAGCGATAAGATTAAACACTATTATTATTGATGAAAACCCAAATGACTCTACTATTATTGAAGAAATGAATTTAAGAGCATTTCTTTATGATAAAATGAATGCAAAAGAAGAAGCTAAAAAAGCAATTCAAGAAATTATAGAGAAATTTCCAAATCACCCTTCTATTGAGAATCACAAAGCTAGATTGAAAACGATTGATTTATCGGATGAAGAATTAATGGAATTATTTGAAAAACAAAATGCAAAATAAACTTAAAGCATTCGAGAGATTACTTATAATAATGGACGAGCTACGTGCTGAATGTCCTTGGGATAAGAAACAAACGATAGAATCACTCCGTCACCTTACTATTGAAGAAACCTATGAATTGGCTGATGCAATATTGGATGAGAACATGGACGACATAAAAGAAGAGATTGGAGACATTTTACTCCATATGGTGTTTTATGCAAAAATTGCTTCGGAGACAAATGATTTTGACATTGCAGATGCACTAAATAGTGTATGTGATAAATTGGTAGAAAGACATCCTCATATATATGGCGATACCATTGCCGAAACGGAAGAGGAAGTAAAGAAAAACTGGGAAAAAATAAAACTACAATCAGGTAAGAAATCGGTATTGGGAGGAGTTCCAAAATCGCTTCCTGCTTTGGTTAAAGCCTCTAGAATTCAGGAGAAAGCAAGAGGAATAGGATTTGATTGGGATAACAAAGATCAGGTGTGGGAAAAAGTAATTGAAGAGATAGAAGAACTTAAGGTAGAAATAGACGGAAAGACGGATAAGATAGAAGATGAATTTGGTGATGTTTTGTTTTCTTTGATTAATTATGCTAGATTTATAGGCGTTAACCCAGAAAATGCACTAGAAAAAACAAATAGAAAATTCATCAAAAGATTTCAATACCTTGAAGTTGAATCTAAAAAAGATGGAAAAGAGTTATCAGAAATGAGCTTGGAAGAAATGGACATGTATTGGGAAAAAGCAAAAAAACTATAAAAATTGGCAGAGAAAAAAAGTGATATAGATTTAAACACCTGGGTGGACGAATACTCCGACATGCTATTTAATTTTGCATCAAACAGGGTAAATGACCGAGATTTAGCAAAGGATTTAGTTCAAGACACATTCTTTTCTGCATTGAAAGCTTGGGATAGATTTGAACAAAAAAGTACAGTTAAAACTTGGCTTTTTTCAATCTTGAAAAGAAAAATAATTGATCATTGGAGACAACAACAAAGTAGAAAAACAAGACCGATTTCTCAGTTCACTACCAATGATGAAGATGAAAACAACTGGATTGAAGCTACCACACCAAACAGTGAGGTAAATGAAACAGAGAAAAACATAGAAAATACAGAATTGAGAGGTGCACTAATGAGTTGTATCCAATTATTACCAGAAAAGCAGAGAGGAATCTTTATCGATAAATTCATTGATAATAAAGATTCTGAAGAAATCTGTAATGAGTACGAAATCACTTCGTCAAATTTTTGGGTAATCATCCACCGAGCTAAAATTCAGCTAAAAGGATGTTTGGATAAAAAATGGTTTGAATAATGGAATGTAAAGAAGCAGCACACTTAATCGATATTAGCGATTGGAAAAAACTTAGTTTAAAAGATAAATTACGTTTAAGAATTCACAATGCAATGTGTGGAAATTGTAGAGGATATAAAAAATTCTCTCACGTTTTCAAAAGTCTCTTTGGAGATATAACTCAGGCTCAAGAATGCTTGACTTGTGAAGAAAAAGAAGAAATGAAAAAGAATATCAAATCATAGAATAAGCTTGGTTTCCTAAAGCCTACTAGGCTAAAAGAGTCACACCTTACCTATATTGATTTTCATTGATTCAATAAATAACATCTATACTTTTTATCTCACAATTTTAATTTGTGTTTTAATTTAGTTAGTGAGTTCAGAAACAAAAATCGGAGTCACTACCCTATTTACAATAAATACTAAAATAGCTCCCTAAAAGGCGCTATTTTTTTTTGGGAAGAAACTTTTAAGACAAAAAAAAATCCCTGAAAAGAATAATTTCTTTTCAGGGATTTTTATAGATCATTATCGCATTTAGCGAAATACTATTTAAGTTCTTTCATCACATCTACTAATACTTGCACAGAAGAAACTGGCAATGCATTATACATAGATGCTCTGTATCCTCCTATACTTCTGTGTCCTTTTATTCCACTGATGTTTGCAGCTTTCCACATTTCATCAAATTTCGCTTGTTTGCTCTCGTCAGTCAATACAAATGTTGCATTCATATTACTTCTGTCTTCTACTGCAGCAACTCCTTTGAATAATGGATTTCTGTCAATTTCAGCATAAAGTAAAGCTGCTTTTTCTTCGTTTATTTTTTGTTGAGCAGCTACTCCACCAATCTTTTTCAAATGTCTTAAATTCAACATAGAAACATAGATAGAATATACCGGTGGCGTATTAAACATAGAATCCTTTTTTACATGAGTTTCAATGTTCAACATGGTAGGAATGTTGATTCTGTTTCTTGTGAAAACTTCATCTTTTACAATGTATAAAGTTGCTCCTGCTGGCCCCATATTTTTTTGAGCTCCTGCATAAATTAAATCAAATTTAGAAATATCAACTTTTTTACTAAAGATATCCGAACTCATATCACAAACCAAAGGGATAGTAGTATTAGGAATTTCTTTGAATTGAGTTCCAAAAATTGTATTGTTAGATGTATAATGTAAATAATCGCAATCAGTTGGGATTTCAAATCCTTTTGGAATATGATTAAAATTACTGTCTTTTGAAGATGCAATTACAACAGCCTCCCCTACGTTACTTACTTCTTTTATTGCTTTATCTGCCCAAGTACCTGTATTGATGTAAGCCGCTTTTTTATTGTCGCCAATCATATTATAAGCAGACATTAAGAAACCAAGACTTGCTCCTCCTTGTGCAAAACAAACAGAGTAACCTGCTGGCACTTCTAATAATTCTTTTACCAATGCAACTGCTTCATCCATCACTGCTACAAAATTTGGACTTCTGTGCGAAATCTCCAAGATAGATAAATCTAATCCATCAAAATTTAGAACTGCTTCTGCAGCTTCTTTAATAACTTCTTGTGGTAAAATACAAGGTCCTGCACTGTAATTATGAACTTTTGCCATGGTTTTATTGTCTTTAATTTGGTTTGTTAAAGTTACTTATTTGTTTTTAATGTAACAATAATTATGGGAGACAAAATAAGTGAATGGCAACTTTAAGAATAAGAAATGGGATACTTATTATTAAATTCAATTATAGTTAACACTAATTTAAAAAAGTGAGAAATTTATAACACAATCTCGCTTATTCTCTTTTTCTATAAATAAGAAAATAGCATCCCTAAATAAGAATTTATTGAAAAGTAAACTTCTCTCTATGTTAGCAATTTCAATTAAAACTAATGTATTGAAATCGACTAAAGAATGACTAAAAAATTAACAACCACAGTTTCCATTACCACATGATTTATCTTTTTTGAAAAAAGTGAGAAACACTCTATATCCAAAATAAATAACAGCAGCTAATAACGATATGTAAACTAATATATCTTGCATTATTTTAATAATTGATAAGCAACTAACGAAACAATATAAGCCAATGTAGTCATGTACAAGAACTGTACACTGGTCCATTTTATAGATTTTGTTTCTTTATATGTAACGGCAATAGTACTCATACATTGCAAAGAAAAGGCATAAAATAGCAACAAAGAAATACAAGTTGCAAAATTAAACGTTCGTTCACCTGTATTGGCATTTATTTCTGCATCCAATCTTTCTGTAATCTTCATTTCCTCCTCGGAATTAATGTTGTAAATGATAGACATTGTCCCAACAAAAACTTCCCTTGCCGCAATAGAACTTATTAAAGCTATTCCTACTTTCCAGTCGTATCCCAAAGGAATAATTGCTGGCTCAATAGATTTTCCTAGGTTACCCAAATAAGAGTTCTCTAACTGATAGGTAGACAACATAGCATCTCTATCTGCTTCTGGCAATTGTGCATATTGTGTAGTTATGTGAGTCTCTGCATTGTCAAACTTATCGCCCCCGTTGGTTGCCAAAACAAACAACACAATAGATGCAGCAACAATAATCTTTCCTGCACTAACCACAAAAGATTTTGTACTCTCCCAAATGGTAAATAGTACATTTTTGAAACTTGGAACTAAATACCTTGGCATTTCTGTAATAAAGAAACTCTTGTATTTATTCTTTAATATATGCTTAAAAATAAGTGCAGCAATAGCAGAAGTAAAAATTCCCAACAAATACATTCCTAATAACACCAGAGCTTGCAGACTAATTCCATAATAAAACTGATTTGGAACAAGCAACCCAATAAGAATAGTATACACAGGTAATCTTGCCGAGCAAGTTAGCAAAGGAGCTACAAGTATAGTAATTAATCTTTCTCTCTTATTTTCTATGGTTCTTGTTGCCATAATTGCAGGAACTGCACAAGCAAAACTCGAGATTAACGGTACTACACTTTTTCCACTCATCCCTACTTTTTGCATCAATCTATCCATCAAGAAAATGATCCGGTTCATGTAACCACTTTCGTCAAGCATAGCAAAGAAGAAAAACAAGATTACAATTTGAGGTACAAAAATAATAACCCCTCCAATTCCAGGTATTAATCCTTGGGTAATTAAATTACTAAAACTTCCTGGAGGCAATGAACTAGATAAACTTCCTGATAGCCAAGAAAAAAACTGATCTATTAAATCCATTGGGTAAGCAGAAAGTGAAAAAACCGATTGAAATATCACTAACAACACAAAAGCAAAAATTACATAACCAAATACTTTATGCAATAAAATTCTATCTACTTTGGTTGTCAAATCTGAAGCTAAAGACTTGTCGATCTTTATCGTTTTATCAATTAGCTTTCGCACATATTGATACCTCAAAATAGCTTCTTCCGTTTTCCATTTTTTTACATTTATCTCAGGAATTCTATTCTCTTGAGTAATACTAAGAAAAGCATTGTACGGATTCTCCGATACACATTCCTTTACATAATTCATCAAAACCATGTGATTCTCAGGTTTCAAATAAATTAATTTATCTGTTTTCATTGCTGGAGACTCCAACAAAATAGCAGATTTCAATTCATCTACACCTTCCCCTTTTCTTGCTGAAATTTTCACTACGTGAATACCAAATTCTTCTGCAAGAGCTTCAGTATCTATTATAATTCCTTTACGCTTAGCAACATCCATCATATTTATTGCTAGCACTATATCGTAACCTAAATCTTTTACTTGAGATAATAAATAAAGATTCTTTTTTATGTTGGTTCCATCCGCAATAAACAATAATTTATCCACGTCAGATTTTCCCGAATTTTCTTTCAAGAAATCTACCACCAATTCTTCATCCAATGATTTTGGATAAATACTATCAAATCCTGGTAAATCTATAATTTCTATAGAATGAGAAAGATGAATAAAATTCCCCTTCTTTTTATCTACGGTAACACCAGGGTAATTTCCTGTTTTTTGATTTACACCACACAACCTATTAAATAGTGTCGTTTTTCCCACATTTGGGTTTCCAATAAGAGCTACTTTAAGCTTTTTCATCTGCATAAAATTGATAGTTGATAAAACATATCTCTATTTGTTTTAATCGTGTTAATTGGTAATCAATAAATAATAATAATTTCCCAATTGGGCTATTGTAATATGATATAAGTCGCCTCTTTTTTTCGAATTGCAATTCTTTGCGATCCTATTGCGATATAAATAGGCCCTCCAAAAGCGGCTTTGCTAACTACAGTAATCTCAACTCCAGGTACAATACCATATTCAAGCATTTTATTGTCAAATTCTGACTCCAAAATTTCTTTAATAATTCCCTTCGTTTTTGTCTTACAATCTGATAGTTTCAATTCCTTATTCTTATTTAGAACAAATATAAATAAAAAATAATTGCTTTTGATTATGATTTTAATCATTCTAAAAAAACTTTTGAAATTTGAATTTTCAACAGTGGCACTTCCTATTAATTTCTTATATTCGTTACTCATTCGATAAAAAAATAAAATGAAATTAAAACACCTATTATTTACTACTCTAGTATTTTCTTTTGCTTCTTGTTCTACTGCAAAAAATACTGAAAACATAAAAACAACTTCTAGTATTGGAAATCCTTTTGATGAGGAAAGCACAACTACAGAGAGCGAACTAACAAACGATAAAATTTGGTATTCGGGTGAGTTTTACGGAAAATCTGTAAGTGGTGTACGATCTATGAATGATGGTGAACATTTTACCTCTATGGGAAATGGAGAAATGGGTCCTGAGATCAATAAGTTCTCTTATGCAACTTATGAGAAAGTAGGAACTATTTTGACTTTTATGGATTTGAAAGACGAAAATGGAAAACCAATTCCTATTGATGAATATGAATTTAGCGCAGACGAAACTAAAGTGCTTATTGCGACAGAGCAAGAGGCTATTTACAGAAGATCTAGCAAATCGTACTATTACATTTACGATTTGAAAACAAAAAAAACTACCCCTCTTTCTGATAAGAAACTTGGAAAACAAAGGTTGGCAGATTTTTCTCCTTCTGGAAACCTTGTTGCATTTGTAAGAGAAAATAACATGTTTTATGTAAATACAGAAACAGGAAAAGAATTTCAAATTACACAAGACGGAAAAATAAACGAAATTATAAATGGAGCTACGGACTGGGTCTACGAAGAGGAATTTGGATTTCACAAAGGATTTGAATGGAATGCAAACGGAACTAAGATTGCTTACTGGAAATTTGATGAAAGCAAAGTAAAAGAATTTCACTTGGATTATTACGGAACATTATATCCGCAAGAATATCGTTTTAAATATCCTAAAGCTGGTGAAGATAATTCTAAAATAAGCATCCATATGTATGATGTTCTATCGCAAGAATCTACTCCTCTTGATATCATAAACCAAACCGAAGAATATTACATTCCAAGAATAAACTGGACAAAAAATCCGGACCAACTATCTATTACAAAATTAAATAGATTGCAAAATAAATTGGAGTTAATGATGGCTGATTTCAAAATGACGAAATCACAAAAAGTGTTTTCATACATTCCAAAAACTTACTATACAGAAACTGCAAAAACTTACATAGACATTCACGACAACTTAAGATTCTTTGCAGACAACAATACGTATTTGTGGATGAGTGAAAAAGATGGATTTAATCACATCTACTTAAATACTATTGACGGAAAAGAAACTCAAATTACCAAAGGAAACTGGGATGTAATAGAGATACAAGGTGTGGATGAAAAAAATGGATTAATCTATTATTTATCTGCTGAAGATGGTGCAATTTACCAAGATTTGTATGTAATAAAAACAGATGGAACTGGAAAGAAAAAATTATCGACAAGAAAAGGTAATAACCGTACGGCATTTAGTAAAGGAATGAAATACTATATCAATTACCACTCAGATGCTAATACTCCTTCTTTTATCTCTTTGCACAAGGCAAATGGAAATGAAATAAAAGTATTGCAAGATAACCAAGCACAAATTGATAGAATTGCTAAGTACAACTTGAACAAAAAAGAGTTTTTCACTATAAAAACGGAAGGTGGACAAGAATTAAATGCTTGGATGATAAAGCCCGCTAACTTTGATCCAAACAAAGAATATCCAGTATTTATGACAGGATATAATGGACCTGGAAACAATGTGGTGAAAGATTCTTGGGGAGGTGCAACTATGATGTGGCATCATTTATTGGCTAAAAAAGGATTTTTGGTGGTGTGTGTAGAAACTAGAGGAACAATGTTTAGAGGAAGAGACTTTAAACATTCTACTTACCTGCAATTAGGTAAATATGAAACCGAAGATATGATTGGAGCTGCCAAGTATTTGGGAGGTTTATCTTATGTAGATTCTGATAACATTGGGATACAAGGATGGAGTTATGGAGGATATATGGCTTCGCTTTGTATGACAAAAGGTGCCGATTATTTTAAAGCTGGAATTGCTGTTGCTCCTGTTACAAACTGGAGGTATTATGACAATGTATACACAGAGCGTTTCATGAGAACTCCACAAGAAAATGGAGCAGGATATGACGACAATTCGCCAATTAATCATGTAGATAAACTAAAAGGAGCATTCTTATTGGTACATGGTGGTGGTGATGACAATGTGCATCCTCAAAACACGTATGAAATGGTGAGTGCTTTGGTAGCAGAAAACAAAGAGTTTGAAATGTTTATTTACCCAAACAAGAATCACGGGATTTATGGAGGAAAAACTAGACTCCATTTGTTTAATAAAATGACCAAATTTTTGGAAGATAATTTGATGGGGGAATAAATATTATAGTTTTTTAGTTCTGATACAATTGGCTTTGCGATACCGCTAAATGGCAATCGGTAAATTAAGAAGAATGTAAAACTTTAGATTCCAAATCAAGTTTGGAATGACAATTTAAAATATGAACCAAGATGTAACAAACTTCATACAAGACTCTAATAAATGGAGCCATGAACTTGCTCTACTTAGAACAATCTTATTGGATTGTGGATTGGAAGAAACTTATAAGTGGAAACAACCTTGTTACACCTACAATAATAAAAACTTGTTCATTGTAAGCAGTTACAAAGACTCTTGTTTCATTAGTTTTTTCAAAGGAGAATTATTGAGTGATACGGAAGGAATATTAGTAAAAGCAGGTGAAAATTCTCAGTCTGTGAAATTGGCAAAATTCACTAATTTGAAACAAATACAAGAATTAGTTCCTACACTAAAAGCCTATATTTTTGAAGCCATAGCGCTTCATAAATCTGAAGCGAAAGTTGATAATAAGAAAAATAAAGAACTAGAATTTCCTGCTGAACTGACAGAATTTTTTAAAACTAATAAAAAATTAGAAGCAGCCTTTCTTAAGTTAACTCCAGGAAGACAAAGAGCTTATTGTTTGCATTTTTCAGGAGCAAAACAAGCTGCAACTCGTCTTTCGCGTATTGAAAAAAGTTCCCAGAGAATTATGGCCGGTTTCGGATTTAACGATTGTACTTGTGGCTTATCCAAAAGAAAACCAAACTGTGATGGTTCGCACAAAACAATTGAAGGTTTTGTGAAGATGTAATTTCTAAACAAATACTATTCAAAACAAAAAAAGCCCTTTTTGAATAATCAAAAAGGGCTTTTTAATATGGTAAATAAACTAATTACTTTGCAATAAAAAATTGCTTTGTCGCAACATTTTTCTCTGTTTGCAATCTCATAAAATAACTTCCGTTATTTAATTCTGCTGCATTAATTAAGAAAGGAAAGCTTACGTTATTGTAAGTTTTCACTAGTTTTCCTAATGAATTATAAATCGAAACATTTGTAGCTTCTTCAGAGTTTAAATCTGCTTCAACTACGAAACTCCCTGTAGAAGGGTTTGGATAAATAGTAAATTTATTAATCAAAACTGATTCTGGAAGACTTGTTGTTCCTCCACATGCACCTGATTGTGTTAAACTTAATCTTTCTGTTGTAAGTGTTGCCCGCATTCTGTCTTTCTGACCATTTGTAAACATAACTACACAAACTGCATCAGAATAATCCATGTAATTCATAAACATTTGACCATTTGCATCTGTTCCACAACTATCGTTAGGACTGTAAGGAAACGTAGGACATCCAGAATTTGAAGCAAAAGCCGGAGGTGTATCTGCTACAGAATCATTTCCACAATTAGGAGAATTATCTCCCCAAATATGTAAAAGATTAAGGTAATGACCTACTTCGTGAGTTGCAACAATAGATTTATTTCCTCCATCATCACCAAATGTAAAACTTGCAACCACTACTCCATCCGTAGTATCAGTAGTAGAAGATGGAAAAGTTGCATAACCATCAACACCAGGCGAAGCTGGATCTACTAAATTAACACACCATAGATTTAAATAGTCATACCTGTTCCAAATTGTACTTGGTTTTAATATATTATCAATACTGCTAATATCCCAGCTTGCTCTCATCCCATTGTATCTTACAATTCCAGTTGTAGGATTTCCAGAAGGGTCTACAGTTGCCAAACAAAATTCGATTTCACAATCTGCTTGATCGCTACTAAAAGGGTGAGTAGATGAAAGTGTATCAGAATTTTGTTTTCTGAAATCTTCATTTAATCTCGCAATTTGAAAGTTTACCAAAGCATCACTTAAATTATCTCCTGTTCCAATTGCTTCACCATTGTGAACCATATGTACAACTACAGGAATTCTTAAAACTGTACCTGCACTTCTATTTGAAGCATTTCTTTTAATGTAATCTTTTGTTAGTGCCTCTAAATTATTTTGTTTTTTAATAATATCAGGATTATTTGAAATCGCGTTATTATGTAATTCATGAGCATAACATTTATGTACTTCTTGGGCTTTTAAGCCAAAACACATCAATAAGAATGCTGCAATTAAGGTGTAATTTTTTATCATATTAATATTTTTAAATTTAATGAGCGAAATTAATAAAAAAAACTAGACTCATACAAATAAAACAATTAATTTCAACAACACAACACTCTGTATAACATATCATTAATTTTTAATCTAGCATTTAATATACTGAGTCTGATTTTTTAATCAAAAAAATCATTGACTCGTCCTCGTCTTAGGTAATCCCACAAAGGCTGGTACTTGTTTAGCGATAGCGTAACGAGTGCCATTATTATTTAAGCGTTTGTAACGCGGGTTATGAAATGATAAACGTGAATGATTCTATGACAGGATTATAAGGTATTCAAGCAAAACTGTGCCACTCTTACAAGAAAATAAAACACAAAAGTCGAATACAACTATCTAAATAAATTTAAAGATCCTTTGTGTATTTTTTCGTCAATTGTTAATATATAAAAATACGTTCCTGCAGATGCTTTATTGTTGTTGAATTTTCCATCCCAATGCTGGCTTTTTTCTCTAGATTCATAAATTAAGCCGCCCCAACGGTTGTATATTTTTAAATTATACACCCCAAAACCACTATAATCTATTGTAAAGAAGTCATTTACATTGTCATTGTTTGGAGTAAATACATTTGGAATTTTTAAGGTTTCAACTTCCTCTTCAACTTCCTCTTCCTCTCCACAATCTAATGCACTTGCTAATGTGATGGTTAAAAAAGCAGTATCGACTTCACAGGCATTAGCAACTGTAGCATAAATCGTTAATGGAAAAACATCTGTAGTTGACGAGTAATAAACTGTATTATTATTGTTTTGAACCGAAAAAGTCCCGTTTCCACTACTACTCCATTGAACATTAGACTGAGTACTTAAAGAGCTTAAATTAACTGAATCTAAAAGACAAATAGCTTGAGGCAGTGTAGTTATTTCTAAAGTATTTACCGGTATGGGAGCTTTACAACCATTGTAAACATAGGATGCTACATTATTTGGAGTGTAATTAACTGTAGCTCCATCTATATTTGACAATGTACTTCTATTATAACTCACAACATCAGTGCATCCACTAGGCGAGGAAAAAGACATGGATAAAGTTCGAGTACCTGTTCCACTACCATTAGCAAAATGCCCCGCAGTGTTACCTGCACATTGATAAATAATGTATAATGTATCTAAAAGACCATTAAAAGAGTTAAAATTAACATTTAGGTCAGTACTTGTTGCTAAAATAACTTTAGCTCCTGCTGGCAAAATTCCGCTTGTTGGTTCTTTTAAAAAACCACAGGTTGTAATAGAATCATTCAATTGAGCTGTTTTTTGAGCAGTATTTGCTCCTTGGCAAATCCCTCTCCAAGAATTACTTGCATTTGCCCAAGATACTGTCAGGTTACTTACATTTAATGGAGTTGTCCCTACTAAAAACCTTACCATTTCATTTTCCCCTTCTGGACTTCCACATGCGTCAACTAAAATACTTTCTATTTCAAAACATTGAGCTTTTGTTTTTAATGAAAAAAAAGTCATCAGCATTAATAAATAATATAGTTTTGGAAACTTTTTAAAACTCTTCAATTTCATCAATAATATTTTATAATTTAAAAATGCAAATTTAAAATTTTCGTATCAATATAATGTAAATTTTCTGTTAGATTAACAACAATTAAAAATCAAAGCAGTTTCCCCTCTATGTAGCATTTAAAAAATATCTAACACGGGAGGTAAATAACAGGAAACTTAATAGAATCAATATAAAATTCAAACAAAATGTTTGGCAAGAAAAAAAACACTTATTCATCCAATTTAAAAGTAAGTTCTTTGATTGATGAACGACCACCAAGGATAAAACATTATAAATTAAAACAAACAACAATGAATAAAATGAAAACAATCCTATTTATTATTGCAGCAGCCTTAACTTTTAATACTGCAAGCGCACAAAAATTTTCGAAAATGGACAAGAGCCCATTAGATTTTGCTTTTTATCCATCAAGTGCTCCACACAGAGTTTTTGCAAAAGATGAGGCAAAACAAAAAGCATTGGAACCACAGATTCGTGTAGCTTATTCTCGTCCAGCAAAAAAAGACAGAGTAATTTTTGGTGAGCTTTTAAAATACAATGAAGCATGGAGAGTGGGAGCTAATGAGTCTACAGAAATATTATTTATGAATGATGTTGTGTTTGGTGGTAAAAAAATAAAAGCAGGACGTTATTCTATAATCATTTTTCCTACTGCAACAGAATGGACTCTTAAGCTAAATACTGAATTAGATGGTTGGGGAGATTATAGCTATAATAAAGAGGCTGATATTGCAAGTGTAACAGTTCCTGTTACAGCAAGTGAAACTGTAATTGAAAACCTTTCAATTGCTCTTTACGAAGCTTCAGAAAATACGGTACACTTAAAAATAGGTTGGGATAAATCTATTGCTGAATTTCCTATTACGTTAAAGTAAGCCTTTACCCATCCTGCTATGCGGGATAATTTAAGGTGAAAATAAAATACATTAAGCATATTAAAAATAACCCCTTGTCATTTGATTTGACAAGGGGTTATTTTTTTGTTTTTTTATACTGATAATAAACTGATAAAGCGGCTAAATTAAAATCACCAAATCACTTACCTAAAAAGACATTTACCTTAGAGTCTATTGGGTTTCCTGTAGTTCTTCTAAAACTAACTACTTGCCCTACATGATAGATAGAATCTGAAATTTGACCATTTATTAAATGCCAAAATGAATATGTTTTTTCTGTTTCTTTTATTTGAAAAACCACAGGATGATTGTCTAAATTTTCTATGCTTTCAAACTCTATACTTGCTTCTTTTAGGTTGCGAAGTGTTTGTGTTCGCATGGACTCAAAATCGAGCTCAAGTTTTCTGTAAGGTCTTACGTTAGGTTTATTCTGTGCTACATTCAAGATGGTTTCTGATAACCCAAAAAGATGTTCCATGGTTTCGAATGACGACTTAGCTTCGGGGCTTGGCCTGTAGGCTAAATCTATAGTGTTTAAATCTTTGGTTGCCCAATAAAATCTATACCCCAATCCATCTATCAGTCTAGCAATAATAGAACTAGGTGTGCAGTTATTGGGAGAGTCTGGAATTTCTTTATACGGCAACATAATTGTTCATTTGAAATTGAACACAAATAAAACTAAATTATATGAATATAAGCTTGAGTTTAAATGCTAATTCTAGGTTTTTCGATAGGTATAAAACAAAAACACCCCTTTGCAACTAAATTACAAAGGGGTGTTTTTCACATTGTTTATTCTAATCTACAGTCCAAAAATCTCTGCATCAACAAAGAATTCCGAATGGATATCTAATTCATGATCCATTGTTATTGCTTTGTCCGTTACTGTTTTTAATCTCAACTGAAAATCATCTTTCTTGATGTATTCTTTAAAATCTATATCCGAAACAGACAATTCTAAAAACTTACCTACTGTCTCTGGCACATTGTCAATCCAAGCTAGTTTTATTTCGTCTAGCCCATCTGCACTGATATACACATCTATTGATTTTAAAAATGTAAAATCTCCTGAACTTGGAGAGGTAAGAGTCAAATTAAGTTTTGTCAATTTAATTTCTTCTATCTTATCCTTTCTCGTGTCGTTCGATTCAAATTTTGAAGATGAATTAGTTTCCATATCTGGAGTTAATACATCAAACGGTAAATTGATTCCTGCCGAAGACTGAATAATTACAGATTCATCATACTCTATATTGAACTGAGTAAATTCTTTTGCTTTTTTACAACCAGAAAGCACACTTAAAAATAGGAGTGCTGTTGCTATTAATTTCAATTTCATATATTCTTTTTTTTTCTTACTCTATACTTACGCAAAAATAAGTACTTTGGTTGGGTTATTTCCCTCCTTAATTTAATTTATCTACTACTACTCTATAAGTAGGATCTTCCATTACATTCACATCTATCACTTTGTCAGCATTTTGCAACAAAGTAATACAATCTTGAGATAAATGTTTCAAGTGTAAAGTTTTTCCTGCTTTCAAATATCTTTCTGTCAATTTATTCAAGGCTTCAATTGCCGACATATCCGACACTCTACTTTCTGCAAAGTCTATCACTACTTCTTTTGGGTCATTAGACACATCAAATTTTTCATTGAATGTAGTGACAGAACCAAAAAACAAAGGTCCATAAATTTCATAATGCTTTACTCCCTCTTCATCTACAAATTTCCTTGCTCTAATTCTTTTTGCACTTTCCCAAGCAAATACCAAGGCAGAAATAATAACTCCTATCAATACAGCTAATGCTAAATTGTGTAAGAATACCGTAATTAACGTTACTAATACCATTACAAAAATATCTGACTTAGGCATTCTTCTCAAAGCTTTGAAACTCGCCCATTCGAATGTACCAATTGCCACCATTACCATTACTCCCACTAAGGCCGCTATTGGAACCAACTCGATCACTGGAGCTCCAAATAAGATAATTAATAAAATAGTTAGTGCTGCAATTATTCCCGATAATCTTGCTCTAGACCCTGCCGATAGATTCACTAAAGTTTGTGCAATCATAGGGCATCCTCCCATTCCGTAAAAGAATCCATTCAAGATATTGGCACTTCCTTGAGCCAAACATTCTCTGTTACTATTTCCTTTTGTCTCTGTTATTTCATCTACCAAGTTAAGCGTAAGCAATCCTTCTGTAAGTCCTACAGCTGCCATGGTTAGTCCAAATGGGAATATAATTTTTAATGTTTCCCAAGTAAAAGGCACTTGCGGAATATGAAATGGAGGTAAAGATCCACTTACAGATGCAATATCTACAACTTGTTTGGTATCTATACCAAAAAAGTAAACTACTGCAAACACCACAATAATTGCAACCAAAGAAGCTGGAACAGCTTTTGTGATTTTTGGAAAAACCATAATAATCGCTATAGTAAAAAGTACTAGCGCTACCATGGTATACATTGGTGTTCCTGTAATCCAGGAGGCTGCATCCCCTACTCCAATTTTAAATTGGTCCATTTGAGCCATAAATATTATAATTGCCAATCCGTTTACAAACCCAAACATTACCGGCTGTGGAACCAATCTAATAAACTTTCCTAGTTTCAGTAAACCTACGATAAGTTGAATAACACCTGCCAAAATAACTGCAGCAAATACGTATTCTAATCCATCATTACGAATCATAAGAGCCATTACTACAACTACTGTTGCTCCTGCTCCTCCAGATATTAATCCTGGTCTTCCTCCAAAAATAGCTGTAACCAATCCCATTATAAATGCACCATACAAACCTACCAAAGGTGGAAAACCTGCTAAAATTGCAAACATCAATGATTCTGGAATCATAGTCATTGCTACAGTTAATCCTGCTAAAATTTCTGTTTTGTAATTTACCTTTTGGGATAAATCGAATAAATTGAAATATTTGTTCATGTGATGGTTGTTATTTTGAATTGGCAAAAGTACTAAAAAAGCGGCTAGATATTAGATTTTATATAATAGATCTTAGTTATTAGTCCTAAAGCAATACTTATTCTTTATTCATATAAATTGTCATTGCCTTGAAAATGGGATTTTAAAAACTAGTGTATCGCCATAAAAAAAAGTCCTTAATCTAACGACCAAGGACTTTTAACTAATTATTATTTACTAAGACTTAGTTGTTTCCTAGAATCAAAGGCAATCCGTCTTTTCCACCTACAACAACTACTTTAGAATTGGGTGATTTTGCCAACTCTAATGTTGCTTGAATTCCTTTTTCTTTCAAAATATTTTCAGACAATGAAGCATTCAATATTCTATTTGCTTCTGCTTTACCAGTTGCATCAATCTTTTGTCTTTCAGCCTCCTTAATTGCTTTTGCAAGTCTAAATTCATATTCTTTAGATTCTTGCTCTTGCTTCAATTTAGTTTCGATTGCTACTTTAATTGTTTTTGGCAAGGTTACATTTTTTACCAAAATTGCATTTAACTCAACATATTGCAATTCCAATTCTATTTTCATCTCTTCGTAAATCTCTTTTTGAATTGCATCTCTTTTTGTTGAGTACAATTGCTCAGGAGTATACCTACCTACCACACTTCTTGTTACTGCCAATATTTGAGGCATAATAACAGTCCCTACATAATTAGTCCCTTTTGTTTTATGTAATTTCCCTAGGTTCTTAAGTTGTGGTTGGTACAAAACAGAAATGTCTAGGTTTATCTCCAATCCATTAGACGATAGAACGGTCATATCTTTTTGAAAAAACTCTTGTTGTTTCGTGTTGTATTTTTCTACTTTATTCCAAGGTGCAATCAATTGAAAACCTTCCCCAAGAGGTGGCTGATCTATTACAACTCCTTCTCCCAAAGTTTTAAATAAAACTCCTGCTTCTCCATATCCTATATTCACAGAAGATTTCCAAACGGCAATAAGTAAAATAAAAATAAGTACGATTCCTCCTATTCCAAATTTTCCTGCCTTCGACATTTCTGGTATTCCAAATTCTTGTTGTGCCATGTTATTTTAATTGATAATTGTTAATGTATAATTGATAATTCTTGAAGGTAGTGAGAATAGTTGTCTAAAGAGAGCTATTTACGATTAGTCTTTTCC
>CAXIAX010000013.1:0-43766 GCA_964021785.1 uncultured Flavobacteriales bacterium | reverse complement strand
GAATACATGTGATTTTTTTCTCCCATAAACCCAATTACAAACATAACCAAACCTGCGGCTATGATGATAAATAGATTTCTTTTTATTTTACTTGTAAATTGAAAATTCATAGTTTTAATTTTCTACAATTATTTGATTTTAACTTCTGTTCTTCTGTTCTTTGCTCTACCCTCTTCAGTATCGTTAGATTCTGCAGGTTTAGTTGATCCAAATCCAAATGCATCAATTCTTGAAGCTTCTATTCCGTGACCTACTAAATAAGCTTTTACTGCTTTTGCTCTTTCTCCTGAAAGTGTAAGATTAGCATCTGCATTACCAGTGTTATCTGTATGTCCTTCTAATATTATAGAAGCAGGATTACTTTTCATAACATTTAATAAAGTAGTAAGAGACTTTTCACTTTTAGCCATATTCAATGTTGAACTTCCTGTTTCAAACTCCAATCCTTTTAAGGTAACAGATTGAGAAACCGATTCACCATGTTCATCAGCTACTGCATGTGTATCATGAGCGTGTGCAAACAAATTAGATAAATCATTACCTAAATTATCGTCAACATTAGATATTTCCATCATAGCATGTCCTTCCTCCATAACTGGATCCGGGATAGATGCAACACCATTCATAGATTTAATGTATGAAATTACTTGCCATCTTTCTTTTTGATTTAATTGAGAAGCATGAGAACCCATATCTCCTTTTCCATGTGTAATGGAATAGAACATTTGTCCATCTGCTTTAGTAAATGCATTTGCTGGAGGGCTTATTAAGCCTTTTTCTGCAATTACACCATCTCCTGCACCTTTTTCACCATGACAGTGATCACAGAAAGTTGTGTACAGCTGTTTTCCGTGAGCAACATTAGATTCATACATCTTCATTGGATTTACATCCGCAGCAGAAGCATCATAATCTCCGTCATTATATTCTAAACTAACTGCACCATGAGTAGTTTTCATTGCATTTGATGGAAACCTTTTATACGGTAATGCATAAGCTGGATTCACATTTGCACCTCCAAATGGAATAGTTCCCATAGGTGGTAATTTTGCAGATTGAGTGTTTTTAATAGAATCATTCGATTTCCATGTTCTAACTTCCCCGTAATCTACATAAGCTTCTTGAGCAGGTGAACGGTACATGTCTGGCATGTATTCGTAACCGAATGAATTTTCATCTTTTACACAAGAAGAAAAAACTACGGTAATTGCTATCCCTGCAGCTATTTTATGTATGTAATTAATATTCATAATATTATTTTATCTAATTAGATAATGTTTTAAACTGTTTTCTCGTCTAGTTCAACAAAGTCTGTTGATCTTACCAAAGCTTGGATATCACTTGCAGAATGTTTTGAATTTTCTGAAGTTCTAATTTCCATCACAAATCTATCATCTGTTGTTCTAGGATCTGGATTTGAAGCTGGCATTCCAGGTAAAGTTCCATTTCTTAAAAAATAAGTAATAGCCATACCGTGAGCTGCACATAGTACAGTAAACTCAAATGTAATTGGAATAAATGCTGGTAAATTTTCTAAGTAAGAGAAACTTGGTTTACCACCAATGTTCATCATCCAGTCATCAATCATGAAATATTTCATTCCAATAGTTGCTAACATTAAACCTGTTAATCCATACAAAAAGGCTGCAATACCTAATCTAGTATGTCTAACTCCAATTACATCATCAATACCGTGAATAGGCATTGGTGAAAATACTTCATTGACGTGAATTCCTTTTGACACGAGCTTTTTAGCTCCATCAACTAGTTTGTCATCATCATCATACATTGCATATATTATTGTATCTGCCATGTTCTTAAATTATTTATTCATTAAATCTGTTGCTTGAGACGCCCAATTGTCTCTTTCTGCTCTTCCTGGGAATGATTTCGTTAAAGAATCTAACAAGTTATATTCTTCTGATTTCATTTTACTTACTTGACCAAAAGTAAATATTCCAATTGAGTTTAAAGTTTTTTCTAATACTGGACCTACTCCACTTATTAGTTTCAAATCATCAGCTTGAGAAGCATCTGCTCTACCTACTCTTTCAAGTAATGTAGATTTGTTTTGCTCTAATTCTTCTTCCGATAATTCAACTGCCTTTTCTTCTACAATTCTATTTACAGTTACTTCTTCATGAGCATGATCATCATGACCGTGACCATGAGAACCATCTGCTGCATAATACCCTTCTCCTGCTCCAAATCCATCTTTGTAGTTTTCTCCAGAAGATTTCAAGATAGTTTTCACCTCACTAATTGCCAATACTGGGAAATACCTAGCATATAATAAATAAAGTACTGTAAAAATACCAATAGTTCCTAAGAACACACCAATATCAACCCATGTTGGGTAAAACATAGACCATGTAGATGGTAAGTGACCTCTGTGAAGAGAAGTAACTATAATTACAAATCTTTCAAACCACATTCCTATGTTTACTACAATAGAAATTATAAAAGTAAATGTTAAACTAGTTCTTAATTTTTTGAACCACATCAACTGTGGAGAAATTACGTTACAAGTCATCATTGATGCATAAGCCCACCAGTAAGGTCCTGTTGCTCTATTTAAGAAAGCATATGATTCATATTCTACACCAGAATACCATGCCATAAATAACTCAGTTAAATAAGCTACACCTACTATCGAACCTGTTACCATGATTACAATGTTCATGTATTCGATATGCTTTGTGTGTATGTAGGCCTCTAGGTGCATTACTTTTCTCACGATAAGCATTAGGGTTTGTACCATTGCGAATCCAGAGAATACTGCCCCTGCTACGAAGTATGGAGGGAAAATTGTTGTATGCCATCCTGGAATTACAGAAGTAGCAAAATCAAAAGATACAATAGAGTGTACTGAGAATACAAGTGGAGTTGCAATCCCTGCTAGTACAAGAGAAACTATTTCAAATCTATTCCAGTGCTTAGCTCTTCCAGACCAACCAAAACTCATGATACCATAAATCTTTTTAGTCAAAGGTTTAGTCATTCTATCACGGATAGTTGCAAAATCAGGAATTAATCCAATGTACCAAAAAACCAATGATACCGAAAAGTAAGTTGATATTGCAAATACATCCCAAAGAAGTGGTGAGTTAAAGTTTACCCATAACGAACCGAATTGATTTGGCAAAGGAAGTACCCAGTATGAAACCCACAATCTTCCCATGTGTATTCCTGGGAATGTTGCTGCCATTATCACGGCAAATATTGTCATTGCCTCTGCAGAACGGTTTACCGCCATCCTCCATTTTTGACGGAAGAGAAGTAGTACTGCAGAAATAAGTGTCCCTGCGTGTCCAATTCCAACCCACCAAACGAAGTTTGTAATATCCCAAGCCCAATCTACTGTGTTGTTCAATCCCCAAGTTCCAATTCCTTCACCTATTAGGTATAGGATACATCCCACTCCATATAACGCAACTACTGCTGCTATGGAAATAATAATGTACCAACCTCTTGGTGCTTGATTCTCTATAGGGCGACAAACATCTTCAGTTATCTGATGATAGGTTTTGTCTCCTAATATTAAGGGTAGTCTTATGTCTGATTCTTTATGCATTCGTAAGATTTTTAATTCTTTACCTATATAATTACTTCTTAAGCTTCGTTTGTATTTCTTACCTTAACTTGGTAATAAATGTTTGGTTGTGTTCCAACTTCTTCAAGAATGTGGTAAGCTCTATCGCTATCTGCTCCTTGTCTAACAGCTGATCCTTTTCCTTTATTAGATTTGAAATCATTTAAATCTCCAAAAGTAATAGCATCTGTAGGACAAGATGATGAACATGCTGACTGAACTTCTCCGTCAGTAATTGTTCTTCCTTCTTTTTTAGCTTCTAGTTTACCTGATTGAATTTGTTGTACACACATACTACATTTCTCCATTACCCCTCTAGATCTTACCGTAACATCTGGGTTAAGTACCATTCTTCCCATGTCAAATTGTGACGGGTTAAAGTGCTTAAATCTTGAGTTAGTTGGGTAATTAAACCAGTTGAATCTTCTTACTTTGTAAGGACAGTTGTTTGCACAATATCTTGTTCCTATACATCTGTTGTAAGTCATTTGGTTTAATCCTTCGTTACTGTGTGTTGTTGCAGCAACAGGACAAACTGTTTCACATGGTGCGTGGTTACAGTGTTGACACATCATTGGAATATGAACTACTGAAGGATTCTCTTCTGGAATCTCCAATAAATCATAATCGTATTCTTTTTTATTCTCTGCAAGAGTTTTAGCTCTTACTTCATCCTCTGCAGAAGAGAAATATCTATCTAGTCTTAACCAGTGCATATCTCTACCTCTTTTAATTTCATCTTTCCCTACTACTGGCACATTGTTTTCAGTGTGACAAGCAATAATACAAGAACCACATCCGATACAAGAACTCAAGTCAATTGACATTCCCCATCTGTGACCTACGTTTTCTACTGGATGATCATCCCACAAGTCAAACTCAGAAATATCTTTCTTTACAGTTCTACCTTTTTCGTGAGTTGATAATTGGTGAGGTGCATTGTATGCATTTTTATTTCCTGCTTTGTATACGTCAAAAGTAGTTTCTCTAACTATTGATGTTCTCCCCATAAATGTATGGTGAGTTTGAGTACAAGCTAAGAAATACTCATCATTTAGATTTTCTATTTTAGCATCTCCAGAGAATAATAATTCTCCATCAGTGAATGATGTTAATCTAAATGCATTTTCTCCTATTAATTGTTTTTTACCATCTGTAACGATATGTGTTCCATATTCTTTAGTTTGATAAGCTGAATCTCCAATATTTTCTTGGTTTGCTCCTCTTCCGTATCCTAATGCAACACCTACTGTACCTGATTTTTGTCCTGGTAGAACAAATACTGGTAAGTTAAGAGTTGTACCATTTACAGTGATAGATGCCATAGAAGCTGGTTTTCTTTCTCCCAATAGGACATTGAAACCTTTTGCTTCTGCATCTGCTCTAGACATTGTTATGTAGTTATCCCAAGTTACTTTTGTAATTGGATCTGGAAGCTCTTGTAACCATGGGTTAGCTGCTTGTTGTCCGTCTCCAATTCCATTCTTTTGGTACATCACTACTTCAAAATCAGAACTAGTTTTTGCTCTTTTAGCAATCATAGAACCTGCTGCAGACAAATCTCCTGAGAATGCTGCACCAACCGCAGTCGACTTAGGCATTTCCACAGATCCATTGTGCACTAACATACTCCAATCTCCAGTGTATCTTGATTTGATGTAATCGTAAACTACTCTTGAATTTTTACCTGCTCTTGACGCTTTACCAGACCAAACTAAGAAAGATTCTTGCGCTTGAGCTGTATCGTATAAAGGTCTGATTGCTGGTTGTGCAACTGCATAGTGAGAAGCTCTTGGTGCAAAGTCATTCCATGATTCCAAGTAATGGTTATCAGGACAAATGAATTTACAATTACTTGCTGTCTCATCTGCAAATTGAGAGAAAGATACCGATAATGGTAATTTCTTCAATCCTGCAGCAAATTTATCTCCGTTTGGTAAAGTATATACTGGATTAACTCCGTAGATAAATAATGCATCTACTTGTCCAGCTTCAACTTCTTTTACCAAAGCTTGCACCTCTGCATCATTACCTTTGGCAATACTTACAGGGTTATTTATATCTATTGTTGTCCCGTAGTTTCCTAATGCATTATTAATAGCATTAACTACAGTTTGTGTTCCAGAACAGTTACTTCCTGCAACAACCAATGATTTTCCTTTTTTAGCCATTAATTCTTTAGCAACTAATTTAGTTCTTTCAAGAATATCGGCAGAAACAGTAACTCCAGGAACTGATGCTCCAGTAATGTGTTTCAATAAAGCTGCCGCTACAAGTCCTTCTTCACTTGGTTTAATTGGAATTCTTACATCCGCATTAGAACCTGAAGTAGTCATTGTTGTTTCGAATTGGAAATGTTTAGACATCCAATCGTTATCTGGCTTTCTGTTTGACAGATAATCTGGTAAATAGTCTGTAGACAATAACCAGTTTGTTAAGAAATCTGCAGCAATACTTACTATTACTTCAGCTTTGTCAAAATTGTAATCTGGAACTACTGCGTTTCCAAAAGATTTTTTGTTTGCAGTTGTAATTCCTGAATAAGAAATAGAATCATAGTTTACTACTTTTGCATCAGCTCCAGCAAGTGTTCCCATGAACTCACTGATGATAGCATCAGTTGATGGACTCATAGTGGTTCCAGCAAGTACTCTTACTTTTCCTCCTTTAGCAACTACTGCTTCTAATCCTTTTTTAATTTCATTATCTACGGTACTCCAAGTTGCTTTTTTGTTGTTTGCCATTGGCATTTGCAACCTTGCTCCGTTATATAAAGAAAGAACTGAAGCAATCATTCTTGGAGTTGTAGCTCCTTGATTGATTCCATAACTCTTATTTCCTTTGATGAAAATAGGTCTTCCCTCTCTTGTTTTAACTAAAATACTTCCGTAATCGTTCCCATCCCAATATGTAGAAGAATACCAATTTGCAACACCTGGAGTAATTTCCTCTGGTTTGTTTACATAAGGTATAGATTTCACTACAGGCGCTTCACAAGCTGCTAATGTTGCAGCTGCAACACTAAACCCCATAAATTTCAAGAAATCTCTACGATTAGTTGATGACTCCTCCAAGTTTTCATCAGCAAGAAATTCTTGTGCTGGCAATTCTTGAGGGAATTCACTTTTACTTTGTTGGATAAAAGATTCTGATTGCTCTTTTTCTTCTATTCCTTTCCAATATGTTTTGACTTTACTCATAAATCAATTAAACTAAATTTGTTTTTAATAATGACATTTTGAACACTCCCATCCACCTAATTCTTTCACCTTCACTTTGCCATCTTCCATTACACTTTTGTATAATTCTTTATCTTTCTTCAACCTTTCGTGAATATCATCATAGTACTTATTACCTTTTGTAGTAACATCAGATACTGCATGACATTCAATACACCATCCCATTGTCATCAATGGTTTAGTAAGTTTCGTGATTTTTTTATCCTTAAGATCTAAATTGTTAATTGTTTCTGTTCCTGAAACTCTACCTGTAGTGTATGTTTTTACATCACCATGGCAATTCTCACATTCAATCTCTCCTACTGTTACGTGTTGTGAGTGATTGAAATATACATGATCTGGCATGTTATGAACCTTTACCCATTTAATTGGTTCAGTTTTACCAGTATATTGTCTTTTATCTGGATCCCAGCCTGCAGCTTCGTGAATTTTTGCAATCTCTGCAGTTCCTCTTTCTCCTGAAGAAGCTTCTCCAATTGCCTTGTGACAATTCATACAAACATTTACTGTTGGTATTCCTGCGTGCTTACTTTTTGATGCTGAACTATGACAGTATTGACAATCTATTTCATTATCACCTGCATGCACCTTATGAGTAAATGCTACTGGCTGCTCTGGATTATATCCTTCTGGCATTAATCCTACTTTATATAATTCCTCTGCTCCGTAATAAACCAAAGTGCATACTAAAACAAAACCTATAACACTAACAAGCTTAAGATTTTTACCAACCCAAGTTTTCACTTCGCTTCCAAAAGACTCTTCTTCCTCTACTTCCTTCCCTTCTTCCTTTTCTTTTACTGCATAATAAAGTTGCTTTCTAACTCCCCACAATGCAACAATTAACATAGAAAGTATACCTCCTATTATTAACCACATTAACCATGAGTTGTTTTGCTCCTCTACTGGAGTTCCTGCAGCTACAACCCCTCCTCCTGTTGGAGGCTCTGGTGGCTTCACAGCATCTACATAAGCAAAGATAGCTTCAGCTTCTTCTTCACTTACTGTTTGCCCTGGCATTTCTGTTGGACTATAATCTGCAATTGCAACAGCACTTGCTACTCCTGCGTTAATTTGTCCTACTGGATCTTTAACCCATTTGTAAATATCATCTCCTGCAGCTTCCCACTTTTCCTTTACTCCTTGAAGAGCAGGTCCAGTACCATCTTTTAACGGTTTGTGACAAGCAGCACAATTTTGTTTAAACAGGGCTTTTCCGTCCTGTGCAGTAGAGCTGAAAGATATCAGCAAAAAAGATAAAAACGAAAGACTCAAGGTCAACACCTTGATATTCAGTTTTTTCGATAAAAATAAGTTCATATTAAGAATTTGTGGTTCATCCAATAATGTAACAAATGTAGCATTGTCAGCAATTATTAAAAATTATTTGATAGGTTTTTTTTAACTATTTAACCTTATTTATAATAGTTCTAAATTAACAGATTTTAACAATCTATTTTTTACTTAAAACAGTAGAAATTTTAAAGTAGTCGGAATCTTTACTTGGCGCATTTTTCAGGGCCTGAAATTGAGAAATTGTTTCCTTCACTTCGTCTTCTCTCAGTATATTTACTTCTTGATTAATATGAATGAGAGGCTCTATGTTTTCGGTATCCAATTCATCTATCTTATCTACAAAAGCAATTATTTTGGACAAATCCTTTCTGATCTCGTCTTTTTGATTGTCTTCAAATTGCAATTTGGCTAAATTGGCAAGTTTGTCTATTATATCGTTTGTAATTTCCATTAGGTTGAATTTGAAACGAAATTAATAAATTAACCTTAGATAAAAAGAAATATACTTTAACAAATTTGAACTACTTCAAAAAACAGCTTACATCTGAAAGAAAAATAGAACAAGAAAATATTATTACACTACATAATTATTATATATCAATTGAATTTAATATTCGATTCCTTGTTCAATTTTAGCAAACGTTTCTTTTACTAATTGAGGTATCTCCTTATCTGTTTTTCCTATTGTAGAAATTGGTGCATGAAAAATAACTTTAGCTATTCCTGGTCTTCCTGGCCCAAATAAATCCGACTCAGTTGCAAATAATTTCCAATTATTTGAAAAAGAAATAGGTACTATTTCTACTTGTTGCGACACTGCTAACACAAAAGCACCTCGCTTAAATGGCTTCATTGTTGGGATTCCCTCTGCAGGAATTAATCCTTCTGGGAAGATCGCTATTGAAAACCCTTTTTGCACTGCTTCTTTGGTTAGCTCTATAGATTTCTTTGCTTTTATACTATTACTTCTATCTACTGGGATATCCATATTACGAAAGAAAATCTTAACTATTGGCCATTTCAACAACTCGGCTTTACCTAAAAACAAAAATGTATCTGGAATTACTGCAAACATTATAACAATATCTAGATAAGAGGCATGGTTTGCACAAATTACATAAGGTGATTTTGGCAATAACTCTTTATGTTTTTGAGAAACAACAATACCTGTAAAGAATAATAAAAGTTTTGCCCAAACTCTTTTCAACTTAAAAGCTTGATGTATTTTTTTATCTGTTTTTAGAAGAAAATAAAACAGTGGAAACATGGGTATAGCAAGGATTAGGAATACCAGTATAAAATATACTTTGTATAAAAATCTAAAAGGGGCTAATATGTAATGTAATAGTCTTCTCATATATAGGTATCAAATAAAAAACAATAAACTGTTAAAACCAAAAAAAATGGCCAGGATAAACCTGACCATTTTTAAAATAATTTTACTTTATGTTATAATTTTCTTCCTTTTACAGAACGTGCATTGCTTTGTCTTTTTGTACTATTCTTCAATTTGAATACTAAATAAGACTTTAAACTTGTCGCATTTACGAAAAATTCTTCATTTCCGTAATTAACTACACCCATTCTTTTACGAGCATCAAAACTATCAGACTTTATTCTGTATTTTCCGTCTGTTGGACTTGCTTTGAACTTTAAGTTTTTACCTTCTTCAAAACTAACAAACATAATATCCCCCTCTACTTTCTCTACAATTCCTCTTGTATTACTTGCTATGATAACCTTATTAGAGTTTACATTATCTTTAATAACCAACTCTCCATCTTCTGTTTTATTTGTTTTATCTCCTTGACTATTTGTCAGAACAATATCTCCCATAGTATAAAACTGAAGATTCTTTACGTCATCATTAGACAACTTGTATTTTGTTTGTTCAGAAGTTGTGAACGGCACTTTAGAAGAACAAGATGTCAACAAAAGTGATAGGGCTGCAAATATTAAAACTATTTTTTTCATTCGAATTGATTTTTTATTTTTTACAAAATGACAAATATCTTGCCAATATTTTCTTACATGCAAATTTATATTAAAATTGTTTTTTCACCTAATAAAGAATAACCAACTTACAGTGTTTCTTTATTTTTCAATCTACCATTAGGTTACACCCTCTTATTTCTGAGGTATCAAACCTCCCTAGTACAGTAAATTCATTCTCCGACCCCAATTTACCTATGTCATCTGTTGCCAAAAAAGAACAGGAATAAACATTAGCTAGGTCTATAATATTTATCAAACCTTTGGAATTGCAAAATGAAAGCTGAAAAGGATCTGTTGTGCTACGGGTTAAAACTTTCATCCAAGGAGGACATTTATAAATACCATCTTTAAGGGAATACGCTTGGCTCAATAATTCTGTCATTCCATACTCCGAATGTATTTCTTTCGTGCCAAAACCTTCCATCAACTCTGCATGAAGTTCTTTTTTAGTAAGTTCCTTTCTTCTACCTTTCATACCTCCGGTTTCCATTACAATTCCTGACTTTAATTCTTTTGGGAATTCATCTTTAAAATCTAGCAATGCATAACTAACTCCAATAAGAATATATTTTTTATTTTCCTTTTCTAGCTCATCTATTTTATTACTTAATGACTTATAATCATCCAAATAGAAAGAACTCTCGTTTAATTTGGTTCCTTCAATCAAATAATCTGCCATGTAAACTAAAGAAGAATCTCCTTGCTCTAAATAGGAAGGCAATAAAGCTAAAAAAGTATATTCCTTATAATTAGAATAAAAATGATTGATTCCTTTCACAAAAGAATCTTCGTAAACCTTTAATGAATAAATCAAGTGTTGGCTTCTAGTTTGACCTGTTGTTCCACTACTTTTAAACACTTTTTGATGTGATGGTTTTGTGGTTACTTTTCTTGTTTTGAAAAAAGAAATAGGCAAAAACGGAATATCTTCAATTTTCAAAACTTTTGTTACATCCACACCCAGCAAGTCTATAAACTCTTTATAAACCTCATTACTAGAAGCTTGAAATCGAAAAACCTCAAGTGCTTTCTTATTAAACTCTTCTTGAGAATTTATATTAAAAATAGAATTTATGTTTGGCTCGAGAATTTTCATTAATTTTATAATCCGTTTAAAAGGAATTGATATGACAGCAAAGATAAGTTTTATAGTAATAATATCAGCATTGGTTTTGAGTTCTTGTCTCAAACCTGAGGAATATCCATTGGAACCAATTATAAAATATGAGAGTTTTAGTATAACGAATGATTCGGCCTCTTTGGTTATTTCATTTACCGATGGAGATGGAGATATTGGATTAAAAGCATCTGATACAACCGGAAGCTTTTCTCCTAGCAATTATTTTCACCACAATCTTTTTGTAGAATACTACGAAAAAGATGATGCTCTTGGCTGGGTAAAGGGTAAAACTCTTGCTGGTGAGGACATAGACTTTCTTTATAGAATTCCTTATTTGACTCCTAATGGAAATAATAAAGCACTTAAAGGTGAAATAAAAGTAACGTTAGAACCTACGTATTACAATCCGTTTTCTACAGAATCAGACACAATTATGTACAAAATAACCCTTGCAGACAGAAGTTTAAAAATGAGTAACACAATAGAATCTCCAGTTATTACAAGATAAAATATGAAAACTAACATTCTTTTATTTACACTTACATTTTGTTCTTTTCAGCTGATATCGCAGGACACGATTACACCACAAATAGATACTCCTACTAACCAACCTCTTCAACTAATGTATGAAGGATATATTATGTATCCTGACGACCCAATTGTTGCTGCAATGGATAGCATGATTCAATTTTACAAAAATATTGACAATACATTCTCAAGCCAAATTGATTTTGATAATTCTAACAATGTATCTACTACTTTTGAAGATTTTGAATTAAAACAAAGGTTAGAAGTATTAGACGATAACACCCCATTTGACTTTAACTTTAATAGAGTTTCTTTAGAATACATAAGAATGTATGAAAAAAGGAGGACTTCTATGTCTGTGTTTTTGGCAAGAAAAGAAGCTTACTTCCCTATTTTTGAAGAAATGCTAATAAAATATAAGCTCCCATTAGAGTTTAAGTATTTACCTATAGTAGAATCTGCATTAAAACCAGATGCTGAATCTTGGGCGGGTGCAGCAGGCTTATGGCAATTTATGTACAATACAGGTAAACGATATGGTTTAGAGGCAGATTCCTATATGGATTTACGAAGAGACCCCTACAAATCTACAGAAGCTGCTTGCCAACATTTGACTAGGTTATATAAAATATATAACAACTGGGAATTGGTACTTGCTGCCTATAACGCAGGCGGAGGAAATGTGAACAAAGCGATAAGAAGAGCTGGAGGCGAAAAAGATTATTGGAAAATTTTCCCTTATCTACCAAGAGAAACTCAAGGTTATGTTCCTGCATTTATTGCAATGAATTACATGATGAATTATCATGAAGATTATAATATATTTCCATTGAACCCAATTGCAGAACATATCGACATGGACACAATACATGTTTCGCAAAGGGTAGATTTGGCATTGGTTTCTAGATTTCTTAATACTCCTTTAGAGTATTTAGTCCACATAAACCCTACTTATTACCATGGAATATTACCGAACAAAGAAGAAAACCTTTGTTTATACCTTCCTTCTCATAAGATGGGAGAGTTTATCGAGAATAAAAACTCTATTTATGCTTTGAGTGAAGAGTTAAAAAAATCTTATAAAATTCCTCACTATGCATCTAAATCTCATAAAGGGAAAGGTAAAAGAACGAGCTACACAGTAAAAAGTGGTGATTTTCTGGGTAAAGTAGCGAATAAATATGGTTGCAAAGTAAGCGACATCAAAAAATGGAACAATTTAAGAAGTAACAACCTTAAGATTGGACAAAAGTTAGTCATTTACACTTCTAAAAAAACGAATACTGAACCTAAGGCAATTGCAAAAAAAATAGAATTAAAACCTGGAGAAAGCTATACCTATTATACCATTAAAAAAGGAGATACACTTTGGGAAATAGCGAAGAAATATCCAGGAATAAGTATGGAAGATATTACAAATCATAACGAAGGATTAAATTCTAACAATTTGAAATTGGGAAAGAAAATTAAAATCCTTACTCGCAGTTAACCCATCAAAACAACCTTTTAATAGTTATCTAGCATCCAAAACTAGAATGGAATTATTTTTGAGTTAACCATACAAAACCGAATCATCATGAAAAAACTACTTTTTATCTCATTTTTATTGGCTCTTGTTTCTTGCGAACCGGAAGAGTCTACAGGTGTATACAAACCTATATCTATTGGAACTCAAGGTCGAATTGACGTAATAATGCCAAGCGTATTATGGAATGGAAGACTAGGAGAAATTGTAAAAGAAAAAGTTGCTCCACTAATTGAGTATTACCCAAATGAGGAATATTTATTTGATTTAGTTCAGTCTACAAAATCTCAATTTCAAAGTGGGAGTAAAAAGCAAAAAAATTTATTGGAATTTGAAATCACTACCCACGACCAAATAGAACCTGGTTTAAAATACTCTTCGGATATTTGGGCTAGTGACCAAGCAATGGCAAAAATCATTGGAAAAAACCAACAAGACTTATACGATATATTCATGGCAAACTCTCAGGAAATTCAAGATTACTTTATGGATCTTGAAATTAAACGAATGAAAGTAAAGCTACTAAGAAGTAAAAATCACATATCGGAAAAGGAACTACTAAAAAAGCATCATTTATCTGTAACTGTACCAAACGAAATGGTATTGTCTATAAATAACGATCATTTTGCGGCATTCCAACAAAAAAGATTAGTCACTGAACAAAACACAACTGCAGGAGATTTACAGCAATTCGTTATCATTTACGATTACCCTTACACAAGTAGGGAGCAACTTACAAAAGAAAATTTATTGCAAAAAAGAGACTCTGTGGTTAAGCAATATTTCAAAGGTAAAAATGAAGATTCGTATATGATTACAGCTCCAGACTCTCTTGTACCAAGTTTTGCTAAAGAAACTTTATTCAAAGGAAATTATGCTTTCGAGATTAGAGGATTATATAGTATGGTAAACGAATTTAGAGGAGGTCCATTTATCAATATATCTTTAATTGATGAAAAAAGAGGAAGAATTGTAACCTTAGAAGGACACTTATTTGCACCTAAATTCTCAAAACGACCATACATGATGGAGTTGGAAACAATTCTTAATACCTTATATATAGAGTAAACAAAAATTATGAGAGAAGTTATTCTTTTCTCTATGATTTAAGTTTACTTTTGTATCAAATCAATTTACTTATGAAAAAGATAAGAGTATCCAAAGAATTTTCTTTTGAAACTGCCCACGCACTTGACATGCATGATAGTAAATGTAGAAACATTCATGGGCATTCTTACAAACTTACAATTACTGTATTGGGAGATGTGAATACAGATAATTCACAATCTGATGTGGGTATGGTTATTGATTTTACCGACCTTAAGAATATTGTAAACGAACAAGTGGTAGATAAACTAGATCATGCACTTATTTTAAAATCAGACTCAAGATTTAGAGGGATTGAAGTAAATAATGACAAAACAATTTATGTAGACTACCACCCTACTTGCGAGAATTTACTAGTGGAGATTGTAGAACTAATTGCAAAAAAATTACCTCAAGGAGTAGAACTGGTTTACGCTAAGATGAACGAAACTGCCAACAGTTATTCTGAGTGGTTCTTGGAAGACTAACCCCAATTAAATACTTATTTTCAATAAAAAAAAATCTTAAGACTTCGTTTTAAGAAAGTCTTACTATGTCTTCATTTCTCTAAAAACATGATATAATTCATACATCTTTGTAACTTACACTCTGTTTTTACAATCCTTAATTCTTAATTTTGTTACTGAATAAATTAGTCAAAAAACCTAAGCTAGGAATCAATAGAACCAATGAAAGAACTAACTGCTTGTTATCACTGTGGAGACGATTGTCATGTTGAGATAAAACATGACGACAAAGTTTTTTGTTGCAATGGATGTAAAATGGTTTTTGAGATATTGAGCGAAAACGGGCTGAATCAATATTACGATATTGAACAGAAACCAGGAACAAAACCATCCGACTCTGGAAATAAATATCAGTTCTTAGAGAACGAACTAATTGCCGAAGAGTTTTATGATTTCAAAAGTGACACACAATGCCGTGTGACTTTATTTCTTCCTCAAATTCATTGCAGTTCTTGTGTTTGGTTATTAGAAAATCTAAACCTATTGAATGAGGGAATTTTAAAATCTGAAATTCATTTCACCAAAAAAGAAGCCTTGATCTCTTTTGACCCAAACAAAATCTCATTAGTTGGCCTAACCCACTTGTTGGATAAAATTGGCTATGCTCCTACTTTCGAAAAGAAAGAAAAACGATCTAAGAAAAAACTAGACAATTCGTTTTTCATTAAATTGGGAGTGACAGGATTTTGTTTTGGAAACATTATGCTTTTAAGTTTTCCCGAGTATCTGGGAATATCAAGAGATGTATCGGAAAACATTAGTTTCTTTTTGCAATTGGTAATTTTTGCACTTTCCCTACCCATTTTATTTCTCCCTGCCTGGGATTACATAAAATCTGGGTACAAATCAATAAGAACAAAACACATTAATATTGATGTTCCTGTTTCTATTGGGATTATCACTTTGTATTTGAAAAGTACTTACGATATATTTTTTGAGCAAAATGCCAGTTATATGGACTCCTTTGCCGCTTTCATCTTTTTCTTATTGATTGGAAAATGGTTTCAGAACAAAACTTACAATGCCCTTTCATTTGAAAGAGATTACACCTCTTATTTTCCTATTGCGGTTTCTAAGCTGGAAGATGGAAAAGAATCTATTATTAAGATTCATGAAATTGAAAAAGGAGATACATTGGTAATGAGAAACGGGGACATTATTCCTGTAGATTGCACTTTATTGGATGGAAGTGCCAACATAGATTATAGTTTTGTAACTGGAGAATCTATGGCGCAACCTATAGAGGTAAACCAAAAACTATATGCTGGAGGAAAGCAACTAGGAACAAATATAAAAGTAGAAGTACTAGAAAAAGTAAACCAAAGTTATTTGACTCACCTCTGGAATCAATCGGCATTTGAACAAGAAGAAAGTGGATACTCTAAATTGAATACCCGATTAAGTAAATACTTTACTTGGGCAGTAATCATAATTTCATTTCTCTCGGCAGGTATTTGGCTTTCTATTGACTCTAGTAAAGTAGTAAATGTAGTTGTATCTGTTTTGATTGTGGCTTGCCCTTGTGCCTTGGCTTTGGCAGTTCCGTTTACTTTTGGTAGTGCACTTAGGTATTTTGGAAAAACAGGTTTTTACCTTCGTAATATCTTTACCATAGAAGACATGTCGCAACTTACCGATATTGTTTTTGATAAAACAGGAACCATAACTTATGCCAATACTTCTGAAATAGAATTTATTGGGGAGCAATTATCAAACAGTCAACAATTAGAAATTGCAGAGCTTACCAATAATTCCACCCATATTTTGAGCAGAAACATTCGAGATTTCCTCTCTGTTTCTACTCCCAATGAATCCTTAGCGTCTTTCAATGAAATGGTAGGTAAAGGAATTGAGGGAGTATTTCACTCTGGAAAAACCTACTTATTAGGATCCTCTTTATTTGTAGGAGCAGATGGACAAACATTAGGCGAAACAAGAGTATATGTAAAAGAAAACGAGAATATCTTAGGCTATTTCTTGTTCAAAAATTTGTACAGAACTGGAGTTCCTGCTATGATGACTTCGCTAAAAACAAACTACAGACTCCATATTTTGTCTGGAGATAACGAATTGGAAAAAGACAATTTAGAAAACATGTTGCCCGAAGGCAGTTCAATTCTATTCAATCAAAAACCAATTGACAAACTGAATTATATAAAAAGCTTACAGGCAGAAAATAAAAAAGTGCTTATGATGGGTGACGGATTAAATGATGCCGGAGCTTTGAAACAAAGTGACATGGGAGTTGTAATCTCAGAAAACATCTATAATTTTTCTCCTGCGAGTGACGGAATACTGAGCGCAGAAAATCTTACTCTACTACCACAATTTTTAGCTTTTTCTAAAAAAACTATTACAGTCTTGAAATGGTGTTTTGCTTTCTCAATAATGTATAACTCCATAGGATTAGGATTTGCCATTACAGGAAATCTTACTCCCTTAGTTGCAGCAATATTGATGCCTATCAGTTCAATTTCTGTTGTAATTCTATCTGTGTTTTTAATTCAATTTAGGTATTCTAAATTGATTAAAAAGTAAAATTCGCACCAAGATTATTGGAGTTGAATTAGAATATGACATTTATCATGTTTTTTTGGCTCTTTACTCATTTCACCACAGCTAGTATACCCTTTACTTTGTGGTATGAATATTCTATTTGTCTTAATCGGTATAAGTATCTCTATGGCAGTTGTCTTTTTGGCACTGTTCATTTGGGCAATGAAATCTGGACAATACGAAGATGATTATACACCATCTGTAAGGATGTTATTTGACGAAAACAAACCAAAAGAATCAAAAGAAACAAAAAAATAAACTATGGAAAAATTTAGTTATGACAATTCAATTGTAAAGAAATTTAGTTACGCCACAATGACGTTTGCTCTTGTAGGTATGCTAGCAGGGCTTTGGATAGCTCTAGAATTGGCTTTCCCTTCCCTTAATGTTGCCCGTTGGGTAAACTTTGGTAGATTAAGACCTTTGCATACAAATGCAATTATTTTTGCTTTCGTAGGAAATGCAATGTTTACTGGAATTTACTACTCACTACAAAGATTGCTTAAAGCAAGAATGGCTAGTGATTTATTAAGTAATATTCACTTTTGGGGTTGGCAACTTATTATAGTTTGTGCTGCCATTACACTTCCATTGGGAATGACATCTAGTAAAGAATATGCAGAACTAGAATGGTGGATTGACATCATGATTGCCGTGGTTTGGGTTATTTTTGGATGGAATATGTTTGCTACTATTCTTAAAAGAAGAGTTCAACATTTATATGTAGCAATATGGTTTTACATTGCAACATTTGTAACTGTTGCAGTATTACATATTTTCAATTCATTGGCAGTACCAGTAGATTTTACTAAAAGTTACTCTCTATTTGCAGGAGTACAAGATGCATTAATACAATGGTGGTATGGTCACAATGCAGTAGCATTTTTCTTGACTACACCTTTCCTAGGTTTGATGTATTACTTTGTACCAAAAGCAGCAAACAGACCAGTTTATTCTTATAGATTATCTATTATTCATTTCTGGACTTTAATATTCTTATACATCTGGGCTGGACCTCACCATTTATTATACACTTCATTACCAGACTGGGCTCAGTCATTAGGAGTAGTATTCTCTATTATGTTATTAATGCCATCTTGGGGTGGAATGCTGAACGGACTATTGACACTAAGAGGAGCTTGGGACAAAGTACGTGAAGATCCAGTTCTTAAATTTATGGTAGTAGCACTTACTGCTTATGGTATGTCAACTTTTGAAGGACCAATGTTGTCTCTTAAAAGTGTAAATATGATTTCTCACTTTACAGATTGGACTGTAGCTCACGTTCACGTAGGTGGATTAGGATGGAACGGAATGATGACTTTTGGTATGTTATATTTCATCTTCCCAAGAATATTTGGAACAAAATTATTCTCTGTAAAATTAGCTAACACTCATTTTTGGCTAGCAACATTAGGTATTTTATTCTGGACTATCCCAATGTACTGGGCAGGATTTGTGCAAGGATTAATGTGGCAAGAATTTAAACCAGATGGAAACTTAGAGTACGAATTTATTGATACAGTTGCTCAATTGAAACCAATGTATATGCTTAGATCTTTAGGTGGATTAATCTACTTAACTGGAGCAGTAATTGGAATCATCAACTTAATGAAAACAGCATATTCTGGAAAATTAATCAAAAATGAAGAAGTTGAAGCTCCTGCTTTAACTCCTCATACAGAATCTAACGAAGGATGGCACAGGGTAATTGAAAGAAAACCAGTGAGAATGTTAATCTTTAGTTTGATTGTAATCTTAATAGGAGGAGTTGTAGAAATTATGCCTACAATAATGATAGAGTCTAACGTGCCTACCATTGCAGAAGTAAAACCTTACTCTCCATTGGAACTAGAAGGAAGAGATTTATACATAAGAGAGGGTTGTAACAACTGTCACTCTCAAATGATTCGTCCTTTAAGGTTTGAAACAAAGAGATATGGAGAATACTCTAAAGCTGGAGAATTTGTATACGATCACCCACACTTATGGGGAAGTAAAAGAACTGGGCCAGACTTGCAAAGAGAAGGAGGAAAAAGAGGTGACTCTTGGCACTACACTCACTTCTTAAATCCAACTCAAATGGAAGAAAAATCAATCATGCCTTCTTATGATTTCTTGATTGAAGAGGATTTATACTTAGGAAGATTAAAATCTAAAATTGGAGCTTTAAGATCGATTGGCGTTCCTTATCCAGAAGGATTTGAAGAGGATGCTGAAAGATTAGTAAGCGTTCAAGCGAAACAAATTGCTGGAAACATAATTGGTGACTTATTCAAAGTGAAAGGTGACCAAAAAGAAAAAGCAATAGAAAGCCTAAGTAAAAAAGAAGTAGTAGCAATGATTGCTTACTTACAAAGATTAGGAACTGACATTAAAGTAAAAGAACACGAATAATTATGTTAAAATACATCAAAAATCATATGACTTCTATTGATGGGATTGAAATATATCCCATTATTTCACTAGTGATATTTACTACATTCTTTGCAGTAATATTATGGAAAGTGTTTAGCCTTAGAAAGTCGGAAATTACAAAATTAGAAAACACACCTTTTGATTAAGGTAACGGTAGAACTAAATAAAAAAATCATGAGAAATTTAAAAAACTATACTAGAGGAATTCTATCTGCAATGGTAGCTTTTTTTATAGCTAACCCAAGCTTTGCTGCCACAACTGATACTAACCAATCAGGAGGATTATCAAATACTTCTGTGTTTTATATCCTTATAGTGCTTGCAATTATTTTGATTATTGGAATCTTATTTTTATCAAACTCTATTAAAGACTTGATGAAGAGTGATTTTTATAAAACCAAAATTTATGAGGAAGAAAAGAAAAAGAGAGAGAACAAAAATGTAGTAACAACACTATTATTATTAGTTGGTATTCCTTTGGCATCATTCTCTCAAGGAGCAGCAACTACTGCAGCTCAAAACTCTGATATTCCATTGTCATGGGTTTGGTATATGGTGATAATTAACCTTATTCTATTAGGTGTTGTATTCTATGTAAGAAATTTATTTTTCCAAATATTAGAAACTGTTAAAAAGAAAAAAATCATCCTTAAAGAAGGAAAAGCAGTAGAAGTAAAAGAGCCAAACAAAATTGCTCAAATTCTTACAGATGCAGTTCCACTAGATAGAGAGCATGAAATACTTATGGATCATGAGTATGATGGAATTATGGAGTTGGATAATAATATGCCACCTTGGTGGTTATGGAGTTTCTATGCTTCTATCGTTTTTGCAGTAATTTACGTATTCAACTACCACATTATTAAAACTTCTGACTTACAAATAGCAGAGTATGACAAAACAGTTACTCTAGGAGAAGAGCAAGTTGCAGCCTACCTTAAAACATTGAAACTAAATGTTGATGAGAGTAATGTTGTAATGCTTACTGAAGCAAGTGACCTGAGTAAAGGAAAAGGAATTTTTGATAAAAAATGTGTGGCTTGTCATGGTAAACAAGCAGAAGGAGTAATAGGTCCAAACCTTACGGACAACAACTGGATACATGGAGGTAGTATTACTGATGTATTTAAGATTGTAAAATATGGACAAGCAGACAAGGGGATGCAGTCTTGGAAAGACGAGCTTAACCCTGTAGAAATGCAACAAGTGGCCTCTTATATCAAAAGTATAAAAGGAACTGCTATAGGAATTGGAAAAGAGCCTCAAGGGGAGTTATACCAAGAAGAAGCTACAACAGTAGCTGACAGTACAGCAGCCGAAGCACCAGAAGTTGCTATGGCTGAGTAATTATATTAAAAAAAGCATCAAAATGGCTCAAGAAAAACCATCAGAAAACTTTAGAGATCACATCTCTACTGTGGACGAAAAAGGAAAAAGAGTTTGGATTTTTGCAAAAAAACCATTCGGACAATGGTTTAACAAAAGAAAAATAGTGAGTTATTCACTCCTGTTGTTCTTGTTTGCAGCCCCATTTATTTCCATAGATGGAGAACCCTTATTGATGTTCAATATTATTGAAAGGAAATTTGTAATTTTTGGTAAAATATTTTGGCCACAAGATTTCTATATTTTTGCTATCGCAATGCTTACTGGGATGGTATTTATCGTCCTTTTCACCTTGGTTTTTGGTCGTATTTTTTGCGGTTGGTTTTGTCCCCAAACCATATTCATGGAATTCGTATTTAGAAGAATTGAATATTGGATAGAAGGAGATTGGACTCACCAAAAAAGACTTGAGAAACAACCTTGGAATGCTGAGAAGATTAGAAAAAAAACATTTAAACATGTTATCTTCTTCGCCATTGCATTTATAGTTGCCAACATATTTCTTGCCTACATTATAGGTTACAAAGAGGTTTTTAAAATTATTACAGATAATCCATTAAATCACATTGGAGGTCTTGTCGCAATAATCGTTTTTAGTTTCTTATTCTATGGTGTATTTGCTTTTATGAGAGAGCAAGTTTGCACTACAATATGCCCATACGGAAGATTGCAAGGAGTATTATTGGATCCAGATTCTATGATAATTACTTACGATTATGTAAGAGGAGAAAACAGATCTAAATTTCGTAAAAATGAAGACAGAGTAGCCGAAGGAAAAGGAGATTGTATAGATTGCAACCAATGTGTGAATGTTTGCCCAACAGGGATTGACATAAGAAATGGGACTCAACTGGAATGTGTAAACTGTACTGCCTGTATTGATGCTTGTGATCACATTATGGAGAGTATCAAAAAGCCAAAAGGTCTTATTAGATATGCATCTGACGAAAGTATAAAAACAGGAATTGCTTTTAAATTTAGTAAAAAAGCAAAGGCTTATTCTGCTGTTCTTATTCTACTTCTAGGATTACTAACCGCACTTATCGTTTCTCGTTCAGATTTTTCTGTAACGGTTAAAAGAACTTCGGGAGGACAATTATTTCATGAAATGGATGGCGGGAAGATTGGTAATATTTACACCATGAATATCCTAAACAAGACCAACAAAGAATTACCTCTTGAATTTAAATTACTTGATGGAAATGGAGAAATCCAAATTATATCGGACTCAAGAACCTTGCACAAACAAGACACATATAAATCTTCATTTTTATTGATAATGGATGGAGATGAAATCGAAAACCTAAAGACTTATTTCAAAATTGGAGTATTTTCTAATGGTAAATTAATTGACAAAACGAATGTAACCTTTATAGGGCCATCATTCTAAAAAACAAAGCTTATGAACTGGGGATGGAGAATCACAATATTTTTAACATGTTTTATTAGTTTCATACTATACATGGTTGTTTATTCATTTGGCACTACCAATGATTTGGTAGCCGAAGATTACTACAACCAAGAAATACAGTTTCAAGAAAACATTGATGCGCAAAAAAATGCAAGACCATACAACAAAGAAGTAAAGATCACTTCTAATTCTGATGCTGTAGAAATTACATTTCCTGCACATTTTGATGTGAAATTTACGGATGGAGAAATCTCTTTTTATAGACCAGACAATGCAAAACTGGATCAAAAATTCAGTTTAGAATTAACTCCAGACAACAAGCAAGTTTTGGATAAAACTAAAATCACGCCTGGTTTTTATCAAGTAACCATTCAGTTTACTGACGGAACTACTCATTATTTAATGAATAAAGAAATTTGGGTATGATATTTCAAGGATTTCTCATAGGATTATTGGGTAGCTTGCACTGCATTGGTATGTGCGGACCTATTGCTTTGATGATTCCTACGAGTCAAAATCCATTTTTGAAGTTCTTCCAAATCATCACTTATAATTTTGGGAGAGTATTAACTTATTCCTTCTTTGGATTATTCTTTGGACTACTAGGTGAGACTTTTAGAATCATAGAAATACAACAATACGTATCTATTGGTGTAGGTGTAATTTTAATAATTATTGTCTTAGGAACTTTATTTTCTTACAATAAAGGAGCAAACAAAGCCAATAAATATATTACCAAAATATTTTCTCCTATCAAGAATAAACTAGGAAAAGTATTGGGGAAGGATCGCAAAAACTTACTTGCAATTGGTATCCTTAATGGTTTTTTACCTTGCGGACTTATCTATTTTGCCTTGGCAGCATCACTCACGGCAAGTTCTATTGCTGGTAGCATAGGATTTATGGCGGCATTTGGGTTAGGAACCTTGCCTGCCATGATGGGATTTATGTATTTCAAGAGTGCTATTAACAAAAGAATCAACATCAAGAAAGTAGTACCTTATGCTTTGCTTATTATGGGTGTTCTTCTTGTAGTAAGAGGAATGAATTTAGGAATTCCTTACCTCAGCCCCGAGATTCAAAAAAATGAACAAAACGAAGAGGTATTGGGTGGTTGTTGCACTACAGATAAGCAGTTTACGAATGAGTAAATTACTCTTATTACATACTTAAGAGTTTACGTAACCCTGCTGTCTTCAATTCCATTTCATTACGATCTGCTTGGCTACTTCATAAAATCAATCGAACCTACAGTTGTGCTCAGTTTTCAGTTATAGTGATTTTGGTTTCAATTTACGTTAGCTAATTTTTACCAAAAATATATCTAGAACGAACCCAGTAAAAATGATATAATTCGTTAAAGCTTTAAGTCTAAAACTAATATTTATACCTACTTAATTCATCTAAGTTTTTGATGTAAATTGTTTTTCCTTCTGTACTAATCAATCCATCTTTCTTAAATTCACTTAAAGTTCTAATAACAGATTCTGTTGAAGTCCCTGCAATATTGGCAAGATCTTCTCTAGGTATTTGTAATCCTCTAGAATACTCTTGACTGTATTTATCAAAATACTTTATTAGGCCATCTGCTACTCTTTTCTTTACCGAATTATAAGCAAGGTTAAGCAATTCTTTTTCTTTGTCTATTACTTCTTTAGATAGCATCCTGATAAACTCATTAGCAACCTCCCTTCTGTTTCTAATCAAGTTATTAAACTCTTCTTTGGGAATTAAATCTACTTCAGTTTCTTGCACAGCTATTGCCGAGTCCGAGTATTCATCATCCTTTAATAAACAATGGTATCCAAAAAACTCATTTTCTTTATACAGTCCCGTTATTAATTCCTTCCCTTCTTCGTTTGTTTTAAAAGTTTTTACTTGCCCTTTTTTGATGTAGTACAAATAAATTGGCGACCCATATTGCAAATAAATAAAGTTCTTTGCTCTAAATGTTTTCTTCTTTTTATTCTTAAATAAATCGTGATCTTCATCCACTTTATCCAAGCTAAAATCCGAATTTGAATCTTCTTCCGGAGTTGTAAATGATTTTTTAATCAAATTACTTTTATTGATTCTTCTCTCTATTGCTTTTAGCAAATCTATTTCTTCAAATGGCTTTGTCAAATAATCATCTGCGCCAAGTTCCATTCCTTTTCTAAAATCTTGTTGATCCGATTTTGCTGTTAAGAAAATAAAAGGAATACAAGATGTTTTAGGGTCTATACTCAAATAGTACAGCACATCATATCCGTCCATTTCTGGCATCATGATGTCACAAATAATTAAATCTGGCAATAGCTCTTTTGCCTTCTTCACTCCTATTTTACCGTTTTCGGCACCTTCTACAGAGTACCCGGCCAATTCTAGCAATTCAGATGTATTTTCCAATACATCTTTATTATCTTCTATTATTAAAATATTCATTTCTAATTACTTATTGGTATATTAATCGTTACTGTTGTCCCTTCGTTTTCCTTACTCGCAATAGATATATCTCCATTTAGTTTAGCAATATAACCTTTTACAATGTTAAGTCCCAATCCTGTTCCTTCTATATTCCCCGCATTATTGGCTCTATAGAACCTATCAAACAACTTATCTTGTTCTTTTTCTGGTATTCCTATTCCTTCGTCTCTTACAATCACAACTACTTTGCTCTCCTCCACACCTACACTTATCACAATATCTTTTGAAGAATATTTAAGTGCATTGGATATTATATTCAATAAGATTACCTTGAGCATTTTTGCATCAGATGTAAATACATCCTTACCCGAAAAATTAAGAATTATATCTTGTCCTTCACTTTTTATCCCTTCGGTTTCATTTATTAATTCATCCAACAAAGCAAACACATCAATTTGCTCCAAACAAGTATCAATTTTACTTTCTTCTATTCTACTTATCGTAAGTGTATCGTCCAATATATTGGTAAGATTACGAATCCCCCTTTTCATTTTAGCAATGTGAGCTTCCATCTTTGTTTCATTACCTAGCTCTATATAGCGTTCTAGTAAATTTAACGAAGATAAAACTGTGCTTAAAGGTGTTCTAAACTCATGCGAAGCCATACTTACAAACTTCGATTTCATCTCATTCAACTCTTTTTCTTTTTGCAAAGACTCCTTCATCTTCTCCTCTATTTTCTTAATATTGGTCACGTTATGCTCCACTATTAATACTTGAGAAATCTCCTCATCCGATTCATAAATTAAAGGAACTGCATCTACTTGGTATACGTTTTTCCTCTTTTTAATCTCAAAACTCTCTACTTTTCCTCTAAATACTTTGCGTATTTTTTTCTCTACTTCCGCTATATTTTCTTTATTAAAAGATTCTAAATAATCTTTTCCTAGCAAGTATTTTCCCTTTATTCCGTTTTTAGATAACTCTTCTCCCTCGGCATAAATAAATTTCAAATCTTTATCTAGCACACAAATAATCCCATTAGGAAAATTTTTGGTAATCAAATTATATAAAATCTGATTCTCTTTTAGTTTTTGAGTTCTTTCATTCACCTTTTGCTCTAGCTCCGAGTTCAATTGGTAAATTTTATTCTCCGATACTTTCCTTTCGGATATATCAGTAATCAAAGCCATCACAAATAAATCACCCTCAATGGTCATGTGGTTCAAACTAATCTCCAATGGAACTTTATCTCCATTTTTTCTACATCCGTATAAATCTCTACCTTCTCCCATTTTCCTTTGAGACGGAGACTCTATAAACCCATTTCTTTGTGCTTTATGCGAATGTTTTATTTCTTTTGGCAGAAACAACTCTATCGTTTGCCCAATCACCTCTTCTCTTTCGTACCCAAAAAGATTGACCACAGCCTTATTTATCATCTGAATATGTCCCAATTTATCACACACCAATATTCCTTCGGTAGAGGTTTCTACTATTAGCTTGTATATATCCTTATGTTTAAAATTTGTTGACACTTGCGTTGGGTTAAATTAGATCATTCCTCTCGATTTCAATTCCAAGTATTTGTTTATCGAATTTACCGATAACTCCTCTGGTTTTGAAAGAATAGATTGTATACCAAATTTACGTAATTCTTGCACCATCACCTTTTTTTCATAGGTAAATTTTTGGGCAAATGTTTTTAGATAAACATCACTCACAGTATCACAATCTATTGTGGTCGCTTTGCTAATTTCGGTATTTTCGAAAAATACGACTACCACCAAATAACTTTTATTTAATCGCCTAAGAACCGGCAAAGCTCTTTTTAGAGAATAAAAACTTTCGAAATTAAGGTACATAATTAATAAGCTACGTCCTTTCACTGTTTGCCTCACACTTTGGTACAACAATTCGTAATTGGCTTCCAAAAATTGCGTTTTCTGTGTATACAGCAATTCCATTATTCTTTTTAATTGAGCCGAGTTTTTAGTCGCTTTTAGTTGAGTTCCTATTTTATCAGAGAAGGTAATCAATCCTGCTTTGTCTCCTTTTTTGAGAGCTACATTACTCATCACCAAACTAGAGTTTATTGCGTAATCCAATAGTGTTAACCCCTCAAATGGCATTTTCATGGATCTACTTTTATCAATCACAAAATATATTTGTTGCGACTTTTCATCCTGGTATTGATTCACCATCAATTTAGATCTTCTACTTGTCGCTTTCCAGTTTATATGACGGTAATTATCTCCTTTCACATATTCCTTTATTTGTTCAAACTCATTGGTGTTTCCCAATCTTCTCATCTTTTTCACGCCTTGCGCGTTAGATGATTTATTGAACACCTGAAAATCGTGTTTTCTCATTTGTAAAATAGAAGGGTAAACTCCTACTTCCATTTTTTTATCTACCGAATACCTTCTTTGCACCAATCCCAAAACCGAAGAGACAAATACATTTACATTTCCAAATTCGTAAACCCCTCTTTCTTTTGGCTCTATTGTATACAAAACTGTTCTTACTCCATTGGGCGAAAGCGAAAAACTGAAAGAAGAATCTCTTTTTTGTAGTTGATAAGGCAATTCATCTATCACCTCAACATCTAGTGGAATTGTATAAGTAGAAGAAATAGTAAGTTTTATATTATTCACATCTCCCAAAGATAGTTGCTCGGACATTTCTCTGTCTACCGATATTACTTGTTTTTTTATAAACAGAATAAAAACATCTACCAACACAAGTGCAATTGTGGCCAAAAGTGCAACCTGAAAAACGGGAAACAAAAAGTTGAAACCAAAGCTCAAGGCAAAGCCAACCACTATGATTAGTAGAACAAGAAACAGCCTATTTTGGAGAAATAAATTTTTCATTTCCTATCTTGGCACTTCTATTTTATGAATAATTTCTTCTATTACCGATTGGGTAGACAATCCTTCCATTTCGGCTTCGGGAGTTAATATAATTCTGTGATTAAGCACATAATGTGCTACCGACTGTATATCGTCAGGCGTTATAAAATCTCTACCTCTTATTGCCGCCATTGCTTTGGCAGATTTTGCCATAGCAAGTGATGCTCTTGGAGAAGCTCCCAAATACAACTTAGCATGATTCCTTGTGTTATGCGTAATGGTTGCAATGTAATTCATCAAGGCGTCTTCTATTTTTATCTTAGATACCAATTCTTGTATCTTCAGTAAATCCGATTTAGAAAACACTTTGGTAATCGTATCCAAATTTGGAGCTAACGTAGTGTTTTTGTATCGGTTCAATATTTCTTGCTCTTGTGCTAAAGTTGGGTAATCTAAGTTTATTTTGAATAAAAATCTATCCAACTGAGCCTCTGGCAAACTGTAAGTTCCTTCTTGCTCTACTGGATTTTGTGTAGCAATAATCAAGAAAGGAAATTCCATTTCATACTTTATTCCTTCATATGTTATTTGCCTTTCCTCCATTACTTCAAATAATGCCGATTGAGTTTTTGCAGGAGCTCTATTCACCTCATCTATCAAGATGATATTAGAAAATATAGGCCCTTTATTAAATGAAAATTCTGATGTTTTCATATTAAAAACCGAAGTCCCCAAAATATCCGAAGGCATTAAATCGGGTGTGAATTGAATTCTAGAAAAATCTGCATCCATACATTTAGACAATACTTTTGCCGATAATGTTTTTGCTATCCCCGGAACTCCTTCCAATAAGATATGTCCGTTTGTAAATATTCCTATCAATAATAAATCAATCATTTCTTCTTGACCTATAATAAATGCTTTTGCTTCTTCTCTTGCTTGGGTTACTTTTTCTCTAACAAAACCTAAATCCAATGCCGACTCAAATTGAAAAGCAGGAGAAGGAACAACAGGTATTTCTGTACTAAAAATTCCTGTATTATCTGATGCCTCTAATTCATTGTGAGATTTAGGCTCGCTTGCTCCAATTGGGGGAACTGGCGGTATGGATGAATGAGATTGCTCTCTCCCTTCTTGATTCAATTCAGAATTCAAATCTTCGTTTATGTTACTATCTTCCATAGGATTTATTTACAGTGTTTATAAAAGTATTCTATTTTTTTGTGCAGAGCTATTAAGCTATCTGTAGAGTATGAATATGATTTCTTTGCTTTATCAAATTCTTTAAAAATTCTAACTATCAAATCTCGGGAGACATCCGATTTTAATGCAACCGAGTTGATGTATGCCTCATCAATATTTTGAGACGAAATGTAATATTTGTCTTTAATAAAATGAATAAAACTCTGCTCGTAGTGTTTTATAAATTTATAATGCTTGTCTTGTTTCAAGTACAATTTACTTACTGTCTCCACAAACTCCAAAGAGCTATTTTCATTGGGCTCTATCGTAGGAATTATTTTTTGCTTTCTTTTTGTTTTAAAAACTATATAAATCAACAATGCAAAAATTAGAACCAAGTAAGCGTACCTCAAGTTAGGGTCTTTCAATATATATTGAATAGGACTTTCTCTATTTATACTTGGATCTTGACTTGGGTCTACATCATTCTTTATATCCCATTCATTAAGATGGTTGTGCCATTTATAATGCCCTTTGGGCAAATGCGACATTACACTTTGAGCGTAATCAAATCCATCTTGGGTAAACATAGATTCATTTACAAATACCTCAGGAATAGAGTGTAAATAGAAAAACCCTTTGCCATGTGGCACTTTTATAAAAACAGGATTTTCCAAATAAGTATCTACACTGATTGTGGTTACTTGATCCTTACCTACCTTAAAATTGGACGGAATAAAATAATTCCATTCTCGGTATGACTCTTCATTATCCTGAAACCTCTGAAAGTAATAAGAGTAATCGGAATTAAAAGTAGTGTGAGTGAAATTTAAATTTACCCCCTCTGCCCACATACTTGTGGTTAAATCTCCATAACAAAACTCCTGAGAAAATTGTTTGCCAAAATCCAAAACTGAAACAAAAGCGGCATTTCCTTCCCTCACAAATTCTTTTAGTTTATCAATTTCATTTTGATTCATTTCTATTTCATTGTCAAGCAACATATACACACTTGGCAATTCTCCCTTGTTAGCAACTAGAGTTGTGTCTATTGTATTTTCAATTTGGATCATAGAAACCACATTAGGCGAAGTTTCAAGCAAATGATAAAAAAGATACAACCCATTTTTGTTCAACTTTTGCTTCATTAACTCCTTACTCGGAAGATCTCTTTTCTTTTCTTTATCAAGATTTTTTGTATTGGATGGAGCAAGGTAAAAGAATAGCCCTATTAGAGAAATCCCTAATACAGTTAAAATAGCTATTTTCATTTTCTTACTCACTCTTATTGATCTAGTTTTTTAGTTAAACTTTTAAATCTTGGCTCCAATAATTTATACTCTTCTTTGGTTATTTCTCTTTTTCCGTACCATACAATTTCATATACCGAAACTGTCGATTCAAACTCTGTGCTCAGGGGTTTATCACGCATCTCCATCAGGTAAGAAAAGTTAGTCTTTTCTTTCTCCCAGTCTATCCAGTCTTTCACTATCAGTCCTCTTATTATAAAGATGAAATAGACTCTTATTGCCTCCCGGTAATTTTCCTTTTTCAATGCACCCTCTAGCATTAGTTCCAATTCTGTTTTTGGAATCTCTGTTGGGATTACGCTTCCCAAATCACGAGAAATTTTCTTGTTATTTTTGACGACAGGTGCATTAAAGAAAAAATAGAAAATTAGAGCTGCCAATCCTACAATCACAATTACCATAAGTATATTAGATAATACTGGAGATGACTTTATCTTCATATCAGGAACATTCACATTATCTTCCCTTTTCTTGTCTTTTCTAGGAAGTCGCTTTACTCTATGTGCATTTTTATCTCTCCAATATCGTTTGAATGATTTTCTAGATTGCTTGTAAGGGTTATCTGCGTCTTGTAATACAAAACCTCCACTATCTATCATTTCGTATTGCTCTTCAGAAACACCTTCGGCAATACTGCGTTTCATTATTTGCCATTTATCTTCATCAAACTTCACTATCTCTTGATCCGATTTAAGATATTCTTTGTACGAATCACTTTCCGAGAAACTAGTATTATCAAAATTTTCTACCGCATAATCTTCTATGTATTCTTGCCCAAGACTCTGCAGTTGGGAGAACCCTAAGAATACTAGTACTATATATGTAAGAAAACTTTTTTTCATAATTATAACTGCTCAAACATTTTATTGCTTGTTGCAAATTTCTTAAATCTCTTTCTTAAACTAATAGATTCCTCTTTATCCTCTACACTCCAATACTGGAAGGTAAAGGCAATTATTAAAATTGGAATTAATAGCTGAATAATCACTAATATAAATAGAGAAGAAATAAAATTCTTGATGGTAAGGAAATTATCAAATACTGTAACTGTATGCCATCTTATTATTTCGTCTAATACAAAAGATTTAATATCCCATCCCTTTAAAAAAACAATTGGATTGTGATATACCCAAGTAAACATATAAGCCAACCCTACAGTCATAAAAACTGTAATTAGAGTTAATCCCCAATCCTTTCTTCCGTATAAAAAACCTTTCCCTATTCCTTTAATAAAAGACTCCTCCCCTGAAATAACTGGATATAAAACCATGACTATAAATGGGGAAACAAAGAACAACATCCAAGAAAAGAATACAGGCGCAAAGCATACAAATAAATACAAAACACCTACTAATATTAAAGTTTTCATTAGCATTGGCCAAATAGATTTTAACCATTCTTTAAAATATTCTTTAGGTTGATTTTTCCCTATATAAGCAGCACAATGAACCACTGTCGCTACATTTATAGAGATTAACACTATATTAAAAAGTATACCTGGCCAATCTATTCCGTCAAAATTATTAAATGCCATAGTAATTCCTAAAACCTCCGATTCATCTAACAAATAATCTGCAAAAGGATTAGTTGCATATAAATAGAACAAATACAACAATATAAGAGGTAAATTTACGCCAAAGATAACCTTAGAAAAAGAACCAAAACCTTGACGGTAAAAACGAAAAGTATCATAAAAAGTATGACCAATTTCTCTAATCCTATGTTTTTCTAATACTACGCTTTCTATATGAACAGGCTTTTCCTCCACAACTCCATCAAAATGTGTTCTATTTGCTACTTTGAAAGGATAAATAACAAAATAACCTATTATTATAGAAAGAGAAGTCAAGATTATAAACCATTTCACTTCGTCTGGCATTTCTGTATGTCTCGTTACATATCCTTCAAGAAAACCTGCTATAACAAAGATTGGAAGTGTACCCAAAAGCATATTCATTCCTCTTCTTGCACTTATCTGCAAAGATTGTGACCGGGTAAGAGTTTTGGGAAACAACAATCCATTCCCCAGTACAATTCCAGCTGCACCAGCTATAATGATAACCGAAATTTCGAATGTACCATGAATCCAAATTACCAAAAACGAAGTAAGAAATAAACCTTTGATATAAAAAAAATACTGAAAAGCACCTAACATAATACCATTACTTACAAGAAGGAACACGGACCCTACGGAAAAAAAAACTCCTAAAATAAAGGCAAAAAATGCAACTCTAATATTATTAATGGTAATAGATAAAAACATGGCGCCCTCTTCTTGCTGTTTGTAAACAGCCATGGGATCACCTTCGTTTATAAAATCATTGGTCATATCCACATAATCATCCCCTAATATAACTCTAGAGAATTCTGGGTCTATGTGTGAGGAAACTGCTCCAATAATTACAGCAACTGCAAAAAACAAAAAAGCATACAGGAGCTCTTTTCTCCCTCTATACATTTCTAACGGAAGCTTTTCATACCAAAAATCAAGAAAAGTTGAAAAAAATGTTCTTTTCTGTTTATTAAAAGAAACGTATACTTTTTGGGCTAAATAATTAAGATATACACGCACTGATCTTTTAGGATAAAACGTCTTTGCGTAGGACAAATCCTCTGTAAGCTCAACAAAAAGTTCACTTAATTTATCTGGGTCATTGGTGTTTTTCTCAGACAGACGCTCAAATTCAGCCCACTTCTCTTTATTATTTTCTATAAATGTGGTTTCTTTCATGTAGCGTTCTACCTAATATATAATCTATTGAGTTTTTAAATTTAGATAAATTAATAATTAAAAACTATTTTAGCATTCTCAAAAAAAATAAAAAGACAAAATCGAAAGTTTTAAACAAATAGTTGTGTAAACTAAGAGTTATTTTTTATATTTGCACTCTTAAATAGAAAAGGTAACAAACAAGACTATGAATTTAGATAAAGAAATAAAGACAGCAGCTTTTAAGACTTACGGAGGAGCTGAAACTAACACAGGATCATCTGCTGCACAAGTAGCTCTTTTCACAGAAAAGATTAAAAACTTAACAGAATATCTTAAGACTAACAGAAAAGATTACAACACGCAAAGATCGCTTGTAATTATGGTAGGAAAAAGAAAAAAGCACTTAAGATACATTAGAAACAAAGATATTGTAGCTTACAGAGAGCTTATTGCTAAAGTTGGAATTAGAGATACATTCAAATAATAGAATGATTATTGCTAATACAGTAAACGCATAACTATTTTTAATAAGGCAACCCTTTCTAAGCGGTTGCCTTATTTAGTATACGGAAATATTAAAGAAATTGACCACAAGGGTCAAAAGGTAAGATGAGATATTTTTTCACTCTTCTTATTTGTACGAAACGAGAAAAAAATAAAAAAAACGTAACAATGAATATTATTACAAAAAAAATGAATCTACCTGATGGTAGAGAAATTACAATTCAAACTGGAAAACTTGCAAAACAATCTGATGGAGCAGTTGAAGTAAGAATTGGAGACACGGTACTATTAGCCACTGCAGTTGCTGCCAAAGAAGCAAAACCTGGAGTAGATTTTATGCCACTTACAATTGATTATAGAGAAAAATATGCTGCTGCAGGGAAATTCCCAGGAGGATTTTTCAAAAGAGAAGCAAGACCTTCTGAGTACGAAATCTTAACAATGAGATTGGTAGATAGAGCTCTTAGACCTCTTTTCCCAGAAGATTTTCATGCAGATACGCAAGTAATGATACAATTATTATCTGCTGACGAAAATATGGCAGATTCTTTAGCTTGTTTAGCTGCATCTGCAGCCTTAGCTTGTTCTGATATTCCTTTCGAAACTCCAGTTTCTGAAGTAAGAATATCTAGAGTAAACGGAGAATTCGTAATTAACCCTACTTACGAACAAAACGCTATTGCTGATATAGACATGGTAATTGCTGGAACAAAAGACAGCATTATGATGGTAGAAGGTGAAATGAAAGAAATTTCTGAAGCTGAAATGATTGAAGCTATTAAAACTGCTCATGATGTTATTAAAGAGCAATGTGCAATCATGGCCGAATTCACTAAAGAATTAGGTAAAGAAACTAAAAGAGAATATTCTCACGAGACTCATGATGCTGCAGTTGAAGCAAAAATCAAAGCGTTTGTAAACGATAAATGTGAAGAAATTGCTAGACAAGGTCATGCTGACAAAGAATTAAGAGGAAAACTTTTTGGTGAAGTGAAACAAGAATACATTGATTCATTAAGCGAAGAAGAATTAGAAGCTGAAGGTCCATTCATTAGTGTTTATTACAAAAAAGCTCAAAAAGCTGCAGTAAGAAACGTAATCTTGAACGAAAAGAAAAGATTAGATGGAAGACAAACAACTGAAATCAGACCTATCTGGAGTGAAGTAAACTATTTACCATCTTGTCATGGTTCTTCAGTATTCACGAGAGGAGAAACTCAATCTTTAACTACCCTTACTTTAGGCGGAAAGAAAGATGAGCAAAAATTTGACGGAGCTGTAGAAGAAAAAACTCAAAACTTTACTCTTCACTATAACTTCCCTCCTTTCTCTACAGGAGAAGCAAGACCTCTAAGAGGAACATCAAGAAGAGAAGTTGGTCACGGTAACTTAGCTCAAAGAGCTTTGAAACAAGTTATCCCAACAGACCCTAACGTAAACCCTTACACAATTAGATTGGTATCAGAAATTTTAGAATCTAACGGTTCTTCTTCTATGGCATCAGTTTGTGCTGGTTCACTTGCATTGATGGATGGTGGTATTAAAATTACAAATCCAGTTTCTGGAATTGCAATGGGACTTATCATGGATGAAAACGGAAAATACGCAGTATTATCTGACATCTTAGGAGATGAAGATCACCTAGGTGATATGGATTTTAAAGTAACTGGAACTGAAAATGGAATCACTGCTTGCCAGATGGACATTAAAGTAAAAGGACTTTCTTATGAAGTATTGACTGAAGCATTAGCACAAGCTAAAGCTGGTAGAGCTCATATCTTAGGAGAAATGATGAAAACTATCTCTACTCCAAACGAAGACTACAAATCTCATACTCCAAGAATTAAGAGTTTAATTATTCCTGCTGACAAAATTGGAGCAGTAATTGGTTCTGGTGGTAAAGTGATTCAAGAATTACAAGCTGAAACTAACTCAGAAATTAGTATTGATGAAAATCCTGATGGAGAAACTGCAACAGTTTCTGTATTGACTAATGATGGTGCTGGAATGGCATTGGCTCTTGAGAAAATTGACTTGATTGTTAACCCTCCTCAAATTGAAGTTGGAATGACTTATACTGGAGCTGTTAAATCTATCAAAGAATTTGGATGTTTCGTAGAAGTAGTACCTGGACAAGATGGATTAATCCATATTTCAGAATTAGCTTGGGACAAAACAGACAAAGTTGAAGATGTTGTGAAAGTTGGTGATATGGTTACTTTTAAAGTAACGGGATTTGACCCAAAGAAAAGAAAACACAAATTATCTAGAAAGATCTTATTGGACAAACCAGAAAGAGCTGAAAAGAAAGAAGCGTAATTAGCTAACATATAAAGACAAAACCTCTAGAGAAATCTAGAGGTTTTTTTTGTGCTCAATTCTTTTTTGTTTAACTTTATGTAAACATGATTAAACAATACCGATAAATAAACAAAACATACCGTTTAATAAATACGAATGTTAAAATCTGTTAATAAACATAAAATACCGTAACAAACGCCAATCTCGCGCGTTCATAAATACAAAGCTACCAAACCATTTTAGCTTTACGAGCGTACATATAGTATACAGTTCTATAAAAACAAGATCATGAGACAACTAAAAATAACCAAACAAATAACTAACAGAGAAACACAATCTCTGGATAAATATTTATTAGAAATCAGTAAATATGATTTGATCACAGCTGAAGAAGAAGTTGTTCTTGCAGCAAAAATTAGAGATGGAGATGAGAATGCACTTCAAAAATTAACCAAAGCTAATTTAAGATTTGTTATTTCTGTATCAAAACAATATCAAAACCAAGGACTTTCTTTGTCCGATTTAATAAACGAAGGAAACTTAGGTTTAATAAAAGCCGCTCAAAGATTTGACGAAAAAAGAGGATTCAAATTTATTTCTTATGCCGTATGGTGGATTCGTCAATCTATCCTACAAGCAATTGCAGAACACGCAAGAATTGTAAGATTACCTTTGAATAAGATTGGAACTATTAATAAAATAAATAAAACTTTTTCTACACTAGAACAAGAATACGAAAGAGCTCCATCCACTTCAGAAGTAGCAGAAAACTTAGAGGTTACAGAAAAAGAAGTAAAGAAGGCTCAACAAATATCAGGAAGGTCAGTTTCTATGGATGCTCCAATAGGGACTGACAGTGAAAATGATATGTATGCAGTATTTGCAAACAAAAACTCAGAAACTCCGGAAGATGAACTACTTAAAGGCTCATTAAATGAAGAGATAAACAGAATTCTAGAGACTTTATCTTCAAGAGAAGCAGATATAATTAAACTTTATTTTGGAATTGAGCAGAGTTATCCTTTAACTTTAGAAGAAATAGGTGCCAAATTTGACTTAACTCGTGAAAGAGTGAGACAACTTAAAGAAAAAGGACTTAGAAAAATGAAACAAAAATCGAGAAGTAAATTATTAAAAAGTTACCTAGGATAATCTTGATCTAAAATGAGTAAAAAGGAAAAAAGATAATTTCAATAAGAAATTGACCTAAGTAATAAAACCTCTAGCAACTTCATTGGCTAGAGGTTTTTTTTGTATCTATTTTTTTCTTTAGAAAAATAGTTGTTTATTAGTACAAACTAACAAAAACCAATAAAACTATGGAAGATTTAATACTTGATAATGATATCTCTAACGGAGGAAATGGACTCTCTTCTAATTCTGTAAAATACCTAAAAGAAACAGCTAAATGGGCTAAATTTTTATCCATTGTAGGTTTTGTAGGACTAGGACTAATGCTAATCATGTCTATTTGGGGAATGACCATGGGAGCTTCATACAACTCTGGATTTGGTAGAGGCGCTAGCCCATTTGGAGGCGGAGGACCATCAGTAGCTTTAGTTTCATTTATTTATATTCTAATGATTGCTCTTTACTTTTTCCCTTTATACTACTTGTATAATTTCTCTGTAAAAATGACTGAATCTATCAAGTCTGCAAGTTCTATGAGCATGGAATCTGCCTTTGAAAACCTAAAAAGTCACTATAAATTTATGGGAATATTTATGATTGTAATCCTATCTATTTATGCCTTAATATTCTTATTTGGAATTATTGTTGCCGTAGCTTCATAGAAAAAATTAAAATTAAAAAAAACCTCTGAGAATTTTTCTCAGAGGTTTTTTTTGTGCCCAAAAATAATTGAACATAAAACCTCCATTCATTTATGAAACCTTGAAATTATTGTTAAATTTACATATCAAACAATATACTAATCAGTAGTAAACCAAAAACTAATAATTCATGGCACAAAAAGCAAAAATCATCTACACCAAAACAGACGAAGCACCAGCTTTGGCTACCCATTCTTTTCTACCAATAGCAAAAGCCTTTGTTTCTAACTCGAATATCGAAATGGAAACTAAAGACATCTCTTTAGCTGCAAGAATTTTGGCACTTTTTCCAGATCGTCTTAACGACAATCAAAAAGTAGAAGATGCTTTGGCAACTTTGGGTGACTTGGTAAAAAAGCCTGAGGCTAACATTATAAAATTACCAAACATTAGTGCTTCAGTACCTCAACTAAAAGCAGCAATAGAAGAATTACAAGGAGCTGGATTCAATATTCCAGATTTTCCTGAAGATATAGAAACAGAAGAAGACAAAGCTGTATTAGCTCTTTACAACAAAGTAAAAGGTAGTGCAGTAAATCCAGTATTGAGAGAAGGAAACTCTGACCGTAGAGCTCCTAAAGCTGTAAAAGAATACGCAAGAAACAACCCTCACTCAATGGGAGCTTGGAGCAAAGACTCTAAAACTCACGTAGCAAGTATGTCTGAAGGAGATTTTTATGGAAGTGAAAAATCTACTACTTTCTCTAAAGAAGATGCTATAAGCATTGAATTTACTGCAGAAAATGGAGATAAATCTACTTTAAAAAATGCTTTCCCAGTATTAAACGGAGAAATTATTGATGCAGCTTTATTAAGCAAAAAAGCATTAATCTCATTTTTAGATAAAGAAATAAAAGATGCTAAAGCTAACGGAGTATTATTCTCTGTTCACTTAAAAGCTACAATGATGAAAGTTTCGGATCCAATTATTTTTGGACACGTAGTAAGAACTTTCTTAAAACCAGTATTCGACAAACACCAAGCTACTTTTGATGAAATTGGAGTAAACGTGAATAACGGATACGGAAATTTATTGAGTAATTTGGATGAAGTTTCTGCAGATAAAAGAGCAGAGATAGAAGCAGATTTAAAAACTGCTTTTGAAAACGGACCAAGTTTAGCAATGGTAAATTCTGACAAAGGAATTACAAACTTACACGTACCAAGTGATGTAATTATTGATGCATCTATGCCAGCAATGATTCGTACTTCGGGACAAATGTGGAATGCAGAAGGAAAATCTCAAGATACTAAAGCTGTAATACCAGACAGATCTTATGCTGGAATTTATGACGCTACAATCAATTTCTGTATCAAGAATGGAGCATTAGACCCTGTAACTATGGGATCTGTTTCTAACGTAGGATTGATGGCTCAAAAAGCTGAAGAATATGGTTCTCACGACAAAACATTTGAAATTCCTGCAAACGGAAAAGTAACTGTAGTAAACAAAGCAGGAGAAACTGTATTTGAATATGCTGTAGAAGAAGGTGACATTTTTAGAATGTGCCAAGTGAAAGATGCTCCTATTCAAGACTGGGTAAAACTAGCTGTAAAAAGAGCTACTGCAACAGGTGTTCCTGCAATATTCTGGCTGGATGAAAACAGAGCTCACGACAGACAGATTATTGAAAAAGTAAACCTTTACTTAAAAGATCACGATACAAAAGGATTGGACATTAGAATAATGAATCCTATTGAGGCTACAAACTTCTCACTAGAAAGAATTGTAAAAGGAGAAGATACTATTTCTGTTTCTGGAAACGTATTGAGAGACTACCTTACCGATTTATTCCCAATCTTAGAAGTAGGAACTTCTGCAAAAATGCTTTCTATCGTTCCTTTGATGAATGGAGGAGGATTATTTGAAACTGGAGCTGGAGGTTCTGCACCAAAGCACGTTCAACAATTTAACGAAGAAAACCACTTAAGATGGGATTCATTAGGAGAATTTTTGGCATTTGCTGTATCATTAGCTCACTTAGGTGAATATGCTGATAACGCAAAAGCATTAGTTTTAGGAGATACTTTAGATGATGCTACTTCAAAATTATTGGCAAACAGAAAATCGCCTTCAAGAAAAGTAAATGAATTGGACAATAGAGGTTCACACTTTTACCTTGCAATGTATTGGGCACAAGAATTGGCCAACCAAAACGACAATGCAGAATTGAAAGCAGAATTTACTCCAATTGCAGAGAAACTTGCTGCCAATGAAACTGTAATTGTAAATGAAATGAACTCTGTGCAAGGAGTTGCTGTTGATACTAAAGGATACTACTATCCTAATGATGACATTACTTCTAAAGCTATGAGACCGAGTGCTACTCTAAACGAAATATTAGCTGCGATTTAATTTTAATTAATATAATAAAAGCCAAACCGAACAGATTTTAAAATCTGTTCGGTTTTTTTTTGTGCTCTAAAATTAGTTAATCCACTTACGCTAAGCCTGACAAAGAATTTGTTCGAATAAAGGATAGGTTTGTGAATTTCAATTAATCATATTCCATATAAGATTCTAAAATGGATTCAAAATGACTGATGTAACATTTCATCTTTTTGTAACTTTATTTAATTCATTGCGTATTAGATATAAAGTAATGATTCTTCAGATTATCTTAATCTAAAATGAGTAAAAAGGAAAAAGAATAAATCTGAATTTTGTAGCCTCTAGTTTTTATTAACTAGGGGCTTTTTTTGTGTCTATATTTTGAAAAAAACCTGCTATTAACTGTCATTCCTCCCGAAGTTTCGGGAGGAATCTTATTCATTAGCTAAGTCACCCTTCAATACTTTTCATACCGAGAAATCAGGACAAACCCTCAGGGTTTGGGTTTAAATTTCAGTTTAGCACAATCTACGAGCTTAGGGTTTTGAACTTGTTTAAAATGTCTGGAAGAGACAACTTACAAAATGTAATATGCTCGCGTAAAGATTCCCGATCGGAGTCGGGAATGACAAGGGGTAATATTCTTTGAAGGTTTAAACCCTGCAGTTTTTTTATGGCTAGAAATAAACCCAAACAAAATACCTGGTCATTCTGGACTTGATCCAAAATCTGTTAGCTAACTGGAAAGCCTGATTATGAATGCACACTTTTAAAAAAATCACTTCAAAAAATCAATATTCCTTTTCAATCCATCAAACTTAGTTCGCTTTACAGCAGAGTTTTTGAATAAATCTCTAAATACTTCTTCTGTCAAGTCTTCCCAATCGCGCTTATTCAATCCTAGCAAATTAGGCTTAGGATTCAATAACGGTTCGCTATGCGGTTTAGAAAACCTATTCCAGGGGCACACGTCTTGACAAATGTCACAGCCAAACATCCAATCCTCCATTTTCCCTTGAAACTCTTTGGGAATAATCTCGTCTTTTAGCTCTATCGTTAAATAAGAAATACATTTACTTCCATCTACCACAAATGGTTCTGGAATTGCATCCGTAGGGCATTCATCTATACAAGCTGTGCAAGTTCCGCAATAATCTTTTACTGGTCCATCTGCTTCTAGTTCCAAATCAATAATTAACTCGGCTATAAAGAAAAAAGAACCGGCTTGTTTGTTTATCAAATTGGCATTTTTACCAATCCATCCCAAACCGCTTTTCTTTGCCCAAGCTCTATCCAATACAGGAGCTGAATCTACAAATACTCTTCCCCCTACCTCACCAATTTCTTCACTGATGAATTTCATCAATTCTTTCAGTTTCCATTTTATAATAAAATGATAATCTTCCCCATAAGCGTATTTAGACAATTTGTAAGAATCAGAAACTTGAACTTTCTCAGGAAAATAATTGAGCGCCAAAGAAACCACAGTTTTAGCGCCATCCACCAATAATCTTGGGTCTAATCTTTTGTCAAAATTATTCTCCATGTATTGCATGTTTCCATGCTTATTGGATTTCAGCCATTTTTCTAGCCTAGGAGCTTCCTCCTCCAGAAACTCAGCTTTGGAAACACCACAAAACATAAATCCCAACTCGTGAGCTTTTTGTTTTATAAGGGCAGTATGTTTTTCTTTTGTTGTGATGGAGTAAAGTTAGTTAAATGTTGACGATACAAAATTTCTCTCATTATAATTTCCTCCCAAAATTACTTTTACCAAATCTCTTTTTTGAAAATTTAAAGTTCAAATCTCTCCTTTCTATAAGGTAGATTTATGTCGAAATGGCAGAATAGTAACCTTGGCTTGATATTAGACTAATAAAAAAACATGAGATCATACGCAACACCAGAAAAAAATAAAGACAAGAAAAAGATATCTTTTAAATGGGCATTCAAAGAATACATTTGGCCAAGAAGAGGAATGCTGGGAATAGGATTAATCCTAATTCTTATACAAAGTGCAGCAGGTTTAGTTGCTCCATACGCAAGTAGATTTCTATTTGATGATATTGTACCAAACAAAAACATGCATGGATTATGGATATTGATTGCCGTAGTAGCATTTTCAATTCTAATACGTGCTATTACCTCATTTGCAATTACTCGCTTGCTTAGTGTGCAAGCACAACTTATGATTTCGCAAATGCGTGTGCAAGTACAAAGCAAATTATTGAAACTACCTATTGGGTTCTTTGATAATCACAAATCGGGAGCTTTGGTATCTCGTGTAATGACAGATGTGGAAGGAGTAAGAAATCTTGTAGGAACAGGATTTGTGCAATTAGTAGGGGGATCTTTAACTTCTATTGCTTCTATCGTTTTGTTAGTACAAATAAATCCAATAATGACAGTTTCTGTACTTGTCCCTATTTTGATATTTGCCTTTGTCATGCTAAAAGCCTTTGGTTATGTAAGACCAATATTTAGAGATAGAGGAAAAATAAACGCCCAAGTACAAGGAAGTTTAACCGAGACTCTAGGAGGAGTAAGAGTAATAAAAGCATTTAATGCAGAGAAACAAGAAACTGCAAGTTTCGAAAAAGGAGTAAATAGCTTGTATTTAAATGTAAAAAAGAGTTTAACAGCCACTGCATTAATCAGTAGTTCTTCTGTCTTTTTAATAGGACTGGCCTCTACAGGGATTATGGGAATTGGAGGATATTTTATGATGGGAGGAACAATGACAATGGGAGAATTTCTTTCGTTCACCTTATTACTTGGGTTCATGATTGCTCCTTTGGTACAAATGGGAAACATAGGTAGTCAATTGACAGATGCTATGGCAGGACTAGACCGTACACAAGAGCTTATGAACATGAAGGAGGAAGATGACCCAGAGGTAAGAACTGAGTTTTTGAAGAACTTGAACGGACACATTAAGTTTGATGATGTTTCTTTTAGTTATGACGAAAGCAAAGAAGTACTTCATAATATTTCTTTTGACGCTAAGCCAGGAAGTGTAACCGCATTAGTTGGTTCATCTGGTTCGGGAAAATCTACTATAGCAGGACTTGTTGCTACTTTTCTAAATCCAAAATCGGGAAAAGTAACGATAGATTCTCTGGATCTTTCTAAGGTGAACTTGAGCAGCTACAGAAAACATTTGGCTGTGGTATTGCAAGATGATTTCTTATTTGAAGGAACGATAAGGGAGAACATTCTTTACCCAAGACCAGATGCTACAGAAGAAGAATTACAACAAGCAGTAAAAGCTGCTTACGTAGATGAATTTAGTGATAAGTTTGAAAAAGGATTAGAAACAGTAATTGGAGAAAGAGGAGTAAAATTATCTGGAGGACAAAGACAAAGAATTTCTATTTCGAGAGCCATTTTGGCCAATCCAAAAATCATTATTTTAGATGAAGCTACTTCTAACTTGGATACAGAAAGTGAATCTTACATTCAAAAAAGTTTGAATGAACTGATGAAAAACAGAACCACTTTTGTAATTGCACATAGATTGAGTACAATTAGAAAGGCAGACCAAATCCTTGTAATAGAAGACGGAAAAATATGTGAAAGAGGAACTCATGACGACCTATTAACATCTAAAGGAAGGTATTACGAGTTACACACATACCAAAGTAGGATATAA
>CAXIAX010000012.1:0-44513 GCA_964021785.1 uncultured Flavobacteriales bacterium | reverse complement strand
CAATTTATTTATTTAGAAAAATCATTGGATAAATTTAAAGAGGTAAACTTTGTAGAAGTCTTTGTATTTAATAGAAACGGAAATCTTGTTTTTAATAAGAAGATTCCCACAAGCGAAAAGTTTTATTGGGAAGGAAATTCAAACACAGGTTCTTCCACGCCAATGGGCAATTACACCTATTTAATAAAAAGCGGCAACAAAGTTTCTACAGGTGAAATAACCATCATTAGGTAAACTAAATTATTCTTTTGTTTAATTAGAAATAAAGATACAATTCCATTGTAAAAGGGACTGTTCACAAAGAAAATGACTCTTTTTAGGATTAATTAGAAACCATTCTATCAAATGAAAATATAATTCACTGCCAAATTATGTATTTTCTCTAAATAAATCAGTTAATTATTCGATTTTTCGTAATTTTGTCAGTCAAAATGGCTTGTAAAAATAAAGCGCATAGTTTTTGTAAAAATACAACCAAGCAAAAGTAAAATACGACAAGAATGATCCAGAAACTTCTAAAGAAAATATTAGGCGATACGAGTAAAAATGTTTTTAAAGACATTAACCCTTTGGTAGACCAAGCCAAAGAGGAATTTGCTAAAATTCAAAACATTAGTAATGATGAATTGAGAGCAAAGACTATCGAATTTAAAGCAAGAATTAAAGAATACACTTCAGAAATTGATTCACAAATAGAAACATTGAGAGCACAAACTCAAGATGAAGCTACTGATGTGGATGCAAAAGATGAAATATTTCAAGAGATTGAAAAATTAGAATTGAAATCTAACGAAAAGTTAGAAGAAGTACTGAAAGAGATACTTCCAGAGGCTTTTGCTGTTGTAAAAGAAACTGCAAGAAGATTTACCGAAAACAAAGAAATTGAAGTAACTGCTACAGACTTTGATAAAGTAATTGCTGCAAAAAAAGACGTAGCAGAAATAGAAGGAGACAAAGCTATATGGTTTAACTCATGGACAGCTGGAGGTGCAGAAGTTACATGGCAAATGGTACACTATGATGTACAATTGATAGGTGGAGTTGCTTTACATTCTGGGAAAATTGCTGAGATGCAAACTGGGGAAGGAAAAACATTAGTTTCTACTCTTCCAGTATATTTGAATGCATTGGCAGGAAAAGGAGTTCACGTAATTACAGTAAATGATTACTTGGCAAAAAGAGATAGTGAATGGATGGGTCCTCTATACGAATTTCACGGATTATCTGTAGATTGTATCGACAAACACCAACCCAACACTCCAGAAAGAAGATTAGCGTATTTGTCTGACATTACTTTTGGAACAAACAATGAGTTTGGGTTTGATTACTTAAGAGATAACATGAGTAGTGATGTAGATTCTTTGGTACAAAGAAAACATCATTATGCCATTATTGATGAGGTAGATTCTGTATTGATTGATGATGCAAGAACACCTTTGATTATATCTGGTCCCACACCAAACGGAGACCAACAAGAGTTTACTGCTTTGAAACCTAAAGTAGAGAAATTATATGCAGTACAAAGAAAATTGGCAAACGATTTCTTGAAAGAAGCTAAAGAAAATTTAGCTAAAGCTGAAGATGAAAATCTTGATAAAAAGAAAAGAGCTGAACATACAAAAATAGGTCAATTGGCTCTTTTGAGATCGCACAGAGCAATTCCTAAAAATGACGCATTAATTAAATATTTAAGTGAGCCAGGAATTAAAGTTCAGCTACAAAAAGTGGAGAACTACTATATGCAAGACCAAAATAAGGAAATGCCTAAAGTAGATAAAGAACTTTATTTTGTAATTGAAGAAAAAAATAACCAGGTAGATTTAACCGAAAAAGGAATTGACTTACTATCGGGAGCTGAAGATCCAAATTTCTATATCTTACCCGATTTAGGAGCTATGTTTGTTGAGTTAGAAAACAAAGTAACTGACAAAGAAGAAAGACTAAAGCAAAAAGATGAAATCATACGTGATTATACTATAAAAGCTGAGAGAATTCACTCTATAAATCAATTATTGAAAGCTTACACTCTTTTTGAAAAAGATGATGAGTACATCATGGTAGATGGAAAAGTGAAAATAGTAGATGAGCAAACGGGACGTGTAATGGAAGGAAGAAGATATTCTGACGGATTACACCAAGCAATTGAAGCAAAAGAAGATGTGAAGATTGAAAACTCTACGCAAACTTATGCTACCATTACACTTCAAAATTATTTTAGAATGTATCACAAACTGTCGGGAATGACAGGAACTGCAGAAACTGAAGCAGGTGAATTTTGGGATATATACAAATTGGATGTAGTTGTAATACCAACAAACAAACCAATTGCAAGAGATGACCGTGAGGATTTGGTTTACAAAACTGCAAGAGAAAAATACCTAGCTGTAATTGATGAAATTATTAAGCTAGTAGATGAAAAAAGACCCGTATTAGTTGGAACAACTTCGGTAGAGATTTCGGAAATGCTGAGTAATTTATTGAATTCGAAAGGCATAAAGCACAATGTACTGAATGCAAAAAAACACCAACAAGAGGCAGATATTGTTGCCAGTGCAGGTATTGCAGGAGCAGTAACAATTGCTACCAACATGGCAGGAAGGGGAACCGATATTAAACTAAGAGATGGAGTAAAAGAAGCGGGAGGTTTAGCAATTATTGGTACCGAAAGACATGACTCTAGACGTGTAGATAGACAATTGAGAGGTAGAGCAGGAAGACAAGGAGATCCGGGTTCTTCTCAGTTCTTTATTTCTTTAGAAGATAACTTGATGAGACTTTTCGGTTCTGAAAGAATTGGAAAAATGATGGATAGAATGGGATTCAAAGAAGGCGAAGTAATTCAGCACAAAATGATTTCTAATTCCATTGAAAGAGCTCAGAAAAAAGTAGAAGAAAACAACTTTGGTATTCGTAAACATTTATTGGAATATGATGATGTAATGAATGCACAAAGAAACTCTATCTATGCAAAAAGAAAGAATGCATTATATGGAGACAAATTAGATTTGGATATTGCCAACACTTTGTATGAAATTGCCGAAAACATTGTTTTCACAAACAAAGAAATGGATGATTTTGAAGAGTTCGAGATGGAACTATTGAGAATTATGTCAATAGAATCTCCTATTACTGCTTCAGAATTTAAGTCTAAAAATGAAATGGAAATCGTAGACGAAGTTTACGAAAAAGCAAAAGAAGCATACAACAGAAAATGTGCGTTTATTGCAGCTCAAACAAGCCCAGTTATTGCCAATGTGTATCAAAATGAGTCTAACTCGTATGAGAACATCATTATACCTATTACTGACGGAACGAAGAGCACACAAATACTTGCAAACCTTAAAGATTCTTATGAAAGTGAAGGAAAAAACATTAGTAAATTACTAGAGAGAAACATTACTCTTGGTGTAATTGATAACGAATGGAAAGATCACTTGAGAGAAATGGATGACTTGAGACAAGATGTAAGAGGAGCTCAATACGAGCAAAAAGATCCATTGTTGATGTACAAATTGGAGTCTTATAAATTGTTTAAAAGCATGGTGAGCAAAGTGAATAAAGAAATTATTTCTTTCTTGATGAAAGCTAACTTACCAATGAACGAAGGAGTAGAGCAAACAAATAACGAGAAAATAAAAAGCAAAGCTCAACCAAAACTTCAAGCAGGAAGAACAGATATAGGTCAAGCTACAGAAGCTAACCAACAAGTTGCTAACCAGCAACAAAATGGAGAGAGAACTAAGCAAAAGCCAGTTGTAAACGACACGAAAATAGGAAGAAACGACAGAGTTCAGATAGTGAACTTGAGAAGTGGAGAAACTAAAGAAGTGAAATACAAACAAGCAGAGCCATTAATTAAAGAAGGTTCTTGGCAAATTGCACAGAAGTAAAATTAGTAAAAAGGCCTACAGCCTAACTTACTGATTAAAATCACACCCAAAAGATGAAAAACCTAAACAAAGCAATGATGATTATTCTATTAATCTCATTGCTTTTTTCTTGCAAAGACAACTCCAAAGTACGCATTTTTGTTTCTTGGCCAGGAGGAGAAGGACTGCCCAATTATCAATGGAAAAGAGGTGAGTTGAAACCCACAGGAATAGAACCTGCTTTTATCGAAAGAGTGCTAGCCGTAGCTAATTTGGATTACGAATACGTAACCGATTTTGAATTTTCTGGAGAAGGAGATCCAAGGCTTGAAGTATTGCAAAACGACAAAGCTGATCTTTGTATAAGAGCTCTAACTATCACAGAGGAAAGAAAAGAACATGCTCTATTTAGCAATCCATATTACATAGATGGATTAACTGCATTGGTTAGAAAAAAAGATTCTATCTATACTCTTTCCGATTTGAACGGAAAAAGAGTGTATACACTAGAATTCACTTCTGCACACGAATGGGTAGACAAAAACTTAAGCAAGAAAACTACTCACATGTCTTATGAGAAATTTGACACAGCTTTTGTTAAGCCAGAAGGCTTATTATTAAAAAATGAAATTGACGCTTATATATTGGACAAAAGTTTTCTGAAGGAAATTGCCAAAACAAACACAGAACTTAAAATACTTAACAACACTTTCACAGACGAAATAATAGCTATTGGGGTTAACAAAAAAAGACCTGATTTGGTTTTGAAAATAAACCAAGCAATGGAAGAAATGAAACAATCGGGTGAGTTTTACACCTTACTAAAGGGATTATAAAAATGGATTCTATAAACAAATCTAGTTTACCTTCAGTATCCAAAATCAATAAATTTATTGACAGAAATGATTATGAAGATTGCTATTCATTTACTATTCCTAACAACACTAAATCCATACAAGAATTATACATTTCTATTTTTTCTTCGGCTCCAAAATGGGTAGATAAACTGATGACGTTAAGAAATAAAATTGTTCACCTGTTCGGATTAAAAACAGAGATGACCAAAAACTTAGATTCACAATTTGAGGTTGGCGACAAAATTGGGATTTTCACCATTTACGACATTCAAGAAAATGAAATTATAGCAGGAGAAAACGACAAACATCTTGATTTTAGAGTTTCTATTTTAAGAATAGTAAACAAGGAAACCAAAGTATTTGTATCTACCTTAGTTCAGTACCACAATTGGTTTGGAAAATTATACTTTTTCATTGTTAAGCCCTTTCACAAAATAGTAGTGAAATCTCTGATAAAAAAAGCTGCCAAACAATTCTAATTTCTCATTTGTTCTTGATAAATACCTATTTATTTTGTGGTTATAAAACCGTAGACTAACACTACACTCTCATTCCTGATTTAACTCATCCATTCTTAATTCTAATTATTTATCCCTCATTATTAAAAATAATTGGCATAACTCGTTATATTTACGTTTATGAACAGAAAATTCCTAACCAATTTATCGTTTCTGCTTATCCTCAATTTGCTGGTTAAGCCATTCTATATTCTAGGAATAGATGCCGAGATTCAGAATAGAGTTGGCTCGGAAGAATACGGACTGTATTTTTCATTACTGGGCTTTACTTTTCTATTCAATATATTATTGGATATAGGAATTGTAAATTTCAATACCAGAACTGTAGCACAACAACCTTTCTTAATTGTAAAATATTTTTCTCGCATCTTTTCTCTCAGGCTCTTTTTGGCGTTAATTTACGGAGGTTTTGTATTGCTTCTTGGTTCAATAATTGGCTACAACACTTCTGAAATTTACATGTTGATTTGGTTAATCTGCAACCAAATACTTGCTGCTTTCACTCTGTATTTTAGGTCAAATTTAGCAGGATTGTTATTGTTCAAACACGATAGTATCGTCTCAGTATTGGATAGATTTTTATTAATCATAATTTGCTCTGTGCTACTTTGGGGAGGAGTAACAGATGAACCCTTTGATATTTATTGGTTCATTTACGCACAAACTTTCACCTATTCGGTTACTGCTATCACAGCATTGATTTTCCTTATCTCAAAACAAAAACTAGGTAAACTAAAATCCAGTAAACTTTTCTCATTAGCCATATTGAAACAAAGTGCGCCTTACGCCCTTTTAATCTTATTGATGACATTCTACTACCGAGCAGACAGTGTAATGCTTGAGAGAATGCTAGAAGATGGTAAAACACAAGCAGGAATCTACGCCAATGGATTCCGTTTTTTTGAAGCCGCCAACAACATTGCCTTTCTTTTTGCCACTCTCCTACTCCCTTTGTTTTCCAATTTATTAAAAAACAAAGAATCGGTAGCAAGCCTAACCAATTTATCTAGTAGAATACTAATCCCTGGAGCAATCCTTATTGCCACCACTTGTTTCTTTTTTAGACAAGAGCTAATAGGCGCTCGTTACCTAAACAGCACTTCTCAATCAGGAGATGTGTTTGGCTTACTTATGATTTGCTTTGTTTTTATCTCAACCACCTATATTTTTGGCACGCTATTAACTGCCAATGGAAACTTAAAAACTTTAAACAAAATAGCCTTCGCAGGAGTTATTTTGAATATCATATTAAATCTTATATTAATACCTACCTACAAAGCCTATGGAGCTGCAATTGCAAGTGTAATTACTCAAGGAATTACTGCTTTAGCACAAATTTGGCTAAGTAAATCTTACTTCCAACTTAAGCTTAACTTACGCCTTATAATAAGAGTTTCACTATTCACAACACTACTAGTTTGCATAGGGTTTATTTTAAAAACAAACCTTGTAAATGATCTAAAATGGTATGTTTCTTTCTTGATGATGTTAGGTATTGGATTTGTTATTTTATTCTTATTTAAAATTATTGAAATTAAAAACATTAAAAAATTATTGCTTGAAAGGTAACGAGTAGCTATTTTTACAATTATGAAAAACAAAGGAACACTTATTCCGGTATCTTGGCCAGACACTCCTGTAATGAAGGAAGGGAAATGGTATGACGGCATAATGAAGTTTCTTGGGTTTCTAAAAAACGATTTTTATGAAGCTGGTCATGCCTCTTTGGTGATGGTAAATCACGAAGAACAAGAATTTCGTTACTTAGATTTTGGAAGGTATCATACTCCAAAAAAACACGGTAGAGTCCGTGATATTTATACCGATCCAGATCTTAAAATTCATACCAAACCCATTATTGAAGGAAACAAAATAATGAATTTGGAAGAATTGTTTGAAGAATTGGCTAATAAAAAAGCCACTCACGGAGAAGGAAGATTAGTTGCCAGTGAAATGTACACTGAGCGCTACGAGAGGGTTTTTAGAAAAGCAAAAAAAATTCAAAATAGAGAAGCTATAAAATATGGCCCTTTCAATATTGGGGGTTCCAATTGTTCTCGATTTGTAACACAGTCTTGTCGATTGGCCAAGTTTAATCCATTAAAAAAATTCTTGGTTTATTTTCCGTACACCATCACACCTACGCCTATTACGAATATGAAAATTATAAATGATTATAATTTTTATCATGAATATAAAGAGGGTGTTTTGAGAAAAATAAACTTTTTAAATTCCTATAAAAAATGAAACCAACAGGAGACATATTAATAGGAAGAATTTATCCTCCAGAAAGAATAGGACTTGTACCTGAAGATGCTGTATGGCTATCTGGTGAAGCTGGTGGAGTATGGTTTGAGATAAAAGAAAACGGAGATAATTACCGCATCAAAAGATTTTCACTAGATGGAGAATTGGATTGTGACAGAGAATTTAAACTTAAAAATTCAGAAAAATTTCAGTTAAACGAACCCTACGTTATGGCACACACCTCACATTGTGCTTTGGTAAGAGTAAATCAGGGTGGCGTTTTGTTTATTTTTGAGTATATTGAAGAATAGATTGTTACGACAATAAATTGTTCCCCTTTTAAGTTATTACTTTTATGATAAAAAGAATTCTACCCCTTATTTTATTTTTGACAATAATTAGTAATTCTTTTTCACAAGAAGACTTCTCTTTTGAAAGGTATTTACATGAAAAACAACTGTGTAAAGAACTAACCGAATATTATTATCAAGACTCTCTTTCCAAAAGCGATATAAATACTATTCTCAAAAAAAGTGATGAACTTAATTTTCAATCCCTTCAGTATCAAAAAAGCCAAGCCCGTTATAACGCTTTAAAAGAAGAGCATAGTATTGAAAAAGCAAAATCAGAATTGGAAAATATGGTTTTTCTTGGTTATAATCTTCATAGCAAAAACGACAGTATTTTCATTGACTTGATAAATCAAGATTCAATAATTAAAAAAAGAAACGAAGCTACCAATTATGTAATTTTCGATTTTTTTTATTCAATAAAAAAAGAATTGTATACCACAAAAGATTCAATCACTTTCTCCCTTAACAGATTGGCTCTGGAACCAAGTAGAAGAAAAATAGACAGTTTTATAAATTCATACGATTCTTGGATTGGATATGATGTTCGAGGTCCACTACATTTTTATAAAAGTATTTTTGGAAACGGTATTGAACTTCTAACATGGAATATGGACGAAGTAATGTTGAATAAATATTACAAACAAATACTACCGAATTGTCAAGAAAATAATGAAAATTGGACACTTGCACAAAGTTTGAAATCTGGTCAATTATCTACTGGAAGGCAAAATAAATATTACTCAAAAAACAAAATAAGAGGGCTTGATTTATCTTTTGAAGGTCTAAATTTTAAAGATGACAATACACTATTGACAATTAATTTATTATCATTGATTGCCCAAAATATAACAAGTGCCAAAAAGTTAAATATATATCCTACGGCACTGTGGGGTGGTAGTGATTATTACAAATACACAACCAGCTTAATAGATAAATTATTATTGTTTGGAGCAGAGTTCGACTCCATTAACTTAGTAAATGAAGTAATCCCAATGGACGAAAATGAAGAAATTGCTAACGATTATTATTTTGTTTTTGAGGTAGTTGATAAATAGTTGTTACTTTTAAAACTAATTGCATTACACCATTAAAACCTATTAACTTCCTTTTGACCGATAAAGAAAAACATATTGAATTAAACTATATCCAAAAAGCAAAGGAGGATAAGACCCAATTTGGTTTTTTGTATGAAAAATACTTTCAACAGCTCTTTATTTTTATTTTCAAAAAAGTACAAAACGAAGATATCTCAGGTGATATTTGTTCCAAAACATTCATGAAAGCCATGATGAACATAAACAAATATGAAGACCGTGGCTTTCCTTTCTCTTCTTGGCTGTATCGAATTGCCAGCAATGAGGTAAACCTCTATTTTAGGGCTCAAAAAAAGGATATAACGATACAGATAAACGAAAATCAAGTTTCGGTAATTGCTCAAGAAATAAATCTCGACAATAACGAAGAACAATTGCATTTAATTCTTAGTAAATTGCAAGAGTTACCCCTAGAAAAAAGTCAATTGATAGAAATGAGATTCTTTGAAGAATTGTCTTTTAAAGAAATCGGAAGTATATTTGATATAACAGAAGCTTCGGCAAAAATGCGTGTATATAGAGTGATAGAATCACTAAAATCAAGTTTGAATAAATGAAAAAGTATAAATTAAATAAAGACAAATCTCCTGAGATTCCATCCAAAGAAAAGATGGATAAGCATAAGGATTTTGGCCAACTTTTTCATAGTTATGAAAACTTTACAAAGCGCCCAAAAAAGCCTATATACAAAGATCCTAAGTACTTCTTGTTCTTATTTATAATTGTGGCAATTGTGTATTTAATTGCGGAATACTCGTAATCAACAAATTAACACTAATAAAAATTCATCTTATCCACTTGCGGGGATTACAGGGGTGACTTTTTCATTTGAGTTGTCACCCTCAAAGGAGAAAAAACCAATAAAATATTAATCCAGTTAAATAGAATAAAGAAGCCAAACTCTACCTCCTATTAAGCCAGCTTGCAGGATTCTGCGGTTTCATTTCACTACCCGATATTTTCCAGATTTCAAAATGAGACTCAGAAATTGTACCAGATGAATTGGGTAATAATACTCCAATAGTCTGTTTTGTGGATAGTTTCTGGTTTAGTTTTACATCTACAGTTTTAAGGTTAGAATAAACTGTACGGTAGGCGCCATGACTCACAATTACTGTTTGTCCACTACCAGGGATTGTAAAAATACTAGTAACTGTCCCTTCAAATACCGAACGTACAGTTGCTGATTTTAGAGTACTAATATCTATCCCGTTATTTTGAATAAATGTTGTTGAAACCTGACTATGCCTCTGTTTACCAAATTTCTTAGTAATTGTTCCTCTAGAAACAGGCCAAGGTAAATTCCCTTTATTTTTTTCAAAACTAGAAGAGGCCAACTTAGCTTCTGGACTTAGTTTAAACGAATTATTTTTATTTGCTCTCGCTAGTTCTTTTTCTATTTCTCTCCTAATCGCTTGAGCAATTTTTTCTCTTTCTTGTTCTTGTTTTTTATACTTTTCTTGTAGAGCTTTTTTATCTGTCAAGATTTCATTCAACACTATTTGTTGTTTTTTCTTTACCTCTACAAATTTCTTTTTCTCTTCATTATACTCTATTATCAATTCTTTTTTTGCTTCGATATTAGCCAACAACTCTTCGTTTTCTTTACCGAGTTTACTTTGCATTGTCATTATCTCAGAAGCTTTTTTCTTTCTATTTTCAGTATACTGCTCAATGTATTTCATTCTTCGATAAGCCTGGTTATAGTCTTCTGAAGAGAACAAATACATTACATTATATTCCTTTTTACGATTTTTATAGGCGAATCGTATCATTTCCTTAAATTCTGCTTTTAGCTCTACCAATTCTTTTTTGAGAGAAGCTATTTCTTTTTTATTTCTAGAAATCTGATTGGTTGTTTCCGTCAATTGATTATCCAAATTTACCAGCAACTCTTCCTTAAAAGCTATTTGTTTATTGATTATTGTAAGCTCACTCAATGTAGATTTTTGAGACTGCCTTGTTGCAGTAAGTAATTCTTGAGTTTCTGCCAGTTGTTTTTTAAGCCTTTCTTCTTTTGCTTTTAGTTTCTGAGTTTTAGTTTGAGCGTAAGAGTTTGTGGCTCCTATACTAATGCAAAGAAACAATAATGTTGTAACCAAATATTTAAAATAACTATTATTCATATGGCTCGTAATGACTTGGAATAGAAAAATCAAAATCCATATCCGAATTAATCTTTACCCTCTGGTAATTCAACTGTAAAGAGATAGAGTCTTTAAGTGTAATTATTTCGGCTTTGGTTCTATTGGGAAATAGCTTACCTTCTATTTTTTTATAATCTGCTTGAAAAATCTCTATTCGTGTATTGGTAGAATCATTTGAAAGAAGAGTTTTACCTGCCTTAAATAGCTCGTTAATCCAAAACTTCACTTGCCACTCATTATTTAATTCTACATTTTGTAATTCTTCTTGACTTAATGAACTTATAAAAAACTCATCTTCATCTTGAATAAAGAAATGATTAGAATTTGAATCCATACTAATTGGATTTCCTACCAATAAATCTTGTATTTGACTAAATGTAATTTCCGTATTTAGCAATTGTGAAACATAAGAAAAGTCACCTACAAAGTATTTTTGATCTTTTTTATTGATGAATTTCAATGAGTCTTCTGTTATTAGAGCAACCACTACAGGTATCCCTAAAACTGATATAGTAGCATGTATAGCCGAGTCTTTTCGCATTTTAAGAAATGTTCCAAATACTAAGTTTTGCTTTTCCCTGCTTTTAAATTTTGTATTAATTTTTGCTTTTAAGTTTTCAAACTCAAAATTGTTATTCAATACTTTCTTTACAATTGTATCTGCTTTGCTTTTAGAAATATAAAATTGCTCAGTAGTTCCATCAATCAATGGTTTCTTTGCTTTACATTGCACGAATAACGTGGATATAAATAATACTGAAAATATGTATAAAAATTGTTTAGTCATAATATTTTTTATCCTTCATTTTCCTTGATAAACTCTCGGAATGATCACCTTTCACCTTCGCTAATTCCCAAAATTTCATTGCCTCTTCTTGCTTACCTAGCTTAATCATTACATCTCCGTAATGTTCCAAAACTGTGCCACTTTCATTCCCTCCATTATCTAGCGCTTTCTTCAACCAAATTTCTGCTTCTGAGTATTTCTCTTGCTGAAACAAAATCCAACCGTACGTATCATTAAAAGAAGCATTTTTAGGATAAATATTATTTGCTTTCTTGGACAGCTCTGCAGCCCTCTCCAATTTGTCTTTTCTTAAAGATAAATAGTAACTATAATTATTAAGCATAAAAGGCTCTAGCCCATTTACATTCAATGCTTTTTCAAAGAATTTATCCGAATTTACATAATCCTTTAATTCATTGTAAGTGTCTCCTAATTTAGAATAAAACTCAAACTCCAATTTTTCATCATCTACCAAAAGATTTACTCCTGTTTTAAATGCTGTTGCCGCATTGATGTAATCTTTATTTTCTTTGTATCCCATTCCTTTATACAAAAACAGAACAGGCTGAGTAGGATATAATTCTATTGCATCAGAAGCATAATCAACTACTTTTGTGTAATTTTTTGAGTTAAATTCATTATCCAACAACTGCATATAAATAGGATAAGAATTGACTGAAAATTCCAAGGCAGCTTCATAATTTTCATTTGCTTTTCTTATTTCTTTCAAGCTTCCGTAGTAATCACCTGCAGCCACATAAGATTTTACATCTTTAGGATGAACCCTTTTCATGATAGTAATTAAGTTCTCCGTTTCCTTTTGTTTCTCAGTATCATCCTTAGACTTATTGATGTAATCCATCAAGATATTAAGTTTCGTATCGGTTCTTATTCCTGCATCTTCAAATACAAAAACCATTTTGTCATATACTTTATCTTTCTCCCCATTCTTTTCATAATACTGAGCCATTGCCAAGTTTCCCATTCCATTTTCAGGATTTTGCTTTAGCAAGGATGAAATTTCCTCTAAGGCTGTCTTTTCCTCCCCTGCATCTATCAATAATAAATATTTTTGATAACTCATTTGAGGATTTTTACCGCTTATTGTTTCTATTCGAGACAAAGTTTCTGCAGCTTCCTTTGGCTTCTGATTCTCTTGGTACAATTGAGCAAGCTCATATAATGAAGACAGATTTTTCTTATCCATTTTCATTAGCTCTTCATATGCTTTAATCGCCTCTTCATTTTGACTAGTAGCTCTCAATACTATTGCCTTTTGAAGTAAATACCATTTATTTTTGGGATTTAGCTCATAAGCTTTCTCTGCATTATTATAGGCTTGCAATGCATTTCTTTTTAAAGCATATAACCTAGAAAGCTCATAATATGTAGCTGCATTTTTTGGTTGTAACTCTTTGCATTGTTCATACAACATTATTGCTTTATCCGTATTCTCAAGCATAGCCATATTTGTAGCCTGGATATACAACCCTGTAAATCTAGTTTTCTCTATTTCGCTTGCTGTCAAAGTTTGGCTCACTGCTTCTTTGTTCGTTTTACAAGAAAACAACAAAGGCAGAACAAATAATAATGTCGTAAATTTACGCATAGTTAATTTTTGATTTCGGTATAATCTCCAATGCTCAAATCTTGAGATTTCACTTCATACTTAACTTTATTACCAACCATTGAGTTGGTTAAGTTAGCATTAGAAATAAATGTTTCATTTTGGATAATACTACTCTTAATAACCGAGTTTTCTATCACTGTATTGTTTCCTACAGAAACATGTGGCCCAATTATAGTATTTTTTAACACTACATTGTCTCCAATGAAACACGGCTCAATGATAATAGAATTTTCATTCGTGTAATTCCCTTCAATTATATTCTTTCCTTCAAAAGCTAGTACTCTTTGGTTCGTTTCTACCGTCACGTTCTTATTCCCACAATCCATCCAAGCATTTACTTTACCTGTTTTGAATTTGGCTCCTTTTAATTTCATATTTTCAAGAGCATTGGTAATTTGATACTCTCCGTTTTCACGAATATCGTTATCTATCAAATATTGAAGTTCTCCTTTTAAATCTTCACCACTTTTGAAATAGTAGATTCCAATGATTGCTAAATCCGAAACAAATTCTTTTGGTTTTTCTACAAAATCTGTAATTGTTCCTTCCTCATCTAGTTTTACAACTCCAAAAGCACTTGGATTATCAATTTGGTTCACCCAAATAATTCCATCATTCTCTGTATCTAGTGTAAAATCTGCCTTGAATAGTGTATCTGCAAATGCTACAACACAATTACCTTGTAAAGACTCCTTTGCACATAATATTGCATGAGCAGTTCCCAAAGCTTCCTCTTGGTGATATACACTTCCTTTTGCGCCAAGACTTTCTGCAATCCCAATTAATTGTTCTTCCGTTTCGGTACCAAAATCACCAATAATAAAAGCAATTTCATCTATCTTTTCTTCGCTTACTTTAGCGATATCTTCTACAAGCCTTTGTACAATAGGCTTTCCAGCTACAGGCATTAATGGTTTTGGTATAGTAAGGGTGTGAGGTCTCAATCTAGATCCTCTTCCTGCCATTGGCACAATTATTTTCATAGTTTGGGTTGTTTAATCTATTGATACGAAGATAAGAAAATGAATACTTAAATTTGTTATTCCATTGCTAATAAAACAAGAATTACTTCGTTATATCCAAATAATTTCTCTAATGTAGAAGATATTAGTAATTTTGCCCAACTTATTAAAATTTTTGCCTTTCTATGACAACTAAAGAAAACAATCATGCCGAAGACTTATTGCAGTTTATCTGGAACAAAAGAAAACTCGTAATTCTTATTACAATTATTGCAGCAATTGCAGCAATAATCTATTCATACATGATAGAAGAAAAATTCAAATCTGCAGTAACTCTATACCCTGCAATGTCGAGTACTGTCGCCTTTACAGACATAGTTGACCCTGACCAAAGTGCTGCCACATTTGGTGCAGAGCAACAGGCAGAACAAATGATTCAGGTATTACAATCTGCTGAAATTAGAGATCAAATTGTAAGTAAATACAACTTATTTGAGCACTATAAAATTGACCCAAACAGTAGCTTAAAAAATACTGCTCTTAACAAAACTTATGCAGGAAATGTTTCTTTTGCGAGAACAAAATATGGTTCCGTATTGATAGAAGTGATGGATACTGACCCAAAAATGGCGGCTGATATTGCTAATGACATTAGTATGTTTTATGATGGAGCAAAAAACAGAATGATTAACGAAAGATCTGGTGAAGCTCTTGAAGTTGCAGAAAGTGAAAGAAATAAGCTGAAAGCTGAAATTGAAATGATTGTAGATTCACTAGCCGCATTGAATAAAATGGGTGTGGTAGATCAAGAATCTAGGCCCACCTTAATTACCGCACTTGCTAGCGCTAAAGATGGTGCAACAAGAAAAATAATCCAAAACAAAATTGAAGCTACGGACCAATATGGAAGTATTTACTCAAACTTTGAAGACAGATTGGAATATATGAACTTGCGTCTTTCTACAAAAAATGCTGTTTACGAACAATTAAAGTCTGATGCAACCTCAACATTTTCACATAAATTTACAGTTGAAAAAGCTTTTCCCTCGGAGAAAAAAGCCTATCCAATTAGGTGGCTAATTGTTGTCGTATCAACTATCTCTGCATTCCTATTCTCAATAGTTTTATTATTGATTTTTGAGAAATTAAAGGATTTAAAAAGTAAAGAATCCTAATAAATATTTGTGTTAAAATCCAACCTGAGATATAACACACTTATTCTTCTATTCAGTATTATTTTTATATTACTGAATGGCTACTTCGTATATAAAAACATTTACGCTTTTGCTTTTTTACCCTTAGCACTAAGTGTTGTATATTTCAGTTTTTATAAAACTAAGGAACTCCTCTTCTTTGTTATCCTTTTCACTCCATTTTCTCTCAATTTAGAGAGTTTATCTATTGGTAATATTGGATTCTATCTACCTACTGAGCCTATTCTTTTTGGGTTAATGATTATCTTAATAATTAGGTTTATAAAAAGAGGCACGTATGACAAAAAGCTTGTAAGCCATCCTATCACTATTGCGGTTACCTTTTATTTATGCTGGATGTTTATTACGGTACTCACGAGTTCTTCAATAGTAATTTCACTTAAATATTTGATAGCAAAATTATGGTTTGTTATTCCTCTCTTCTTTTTTATGATTACTCTTTTCAAAGAAAAAGAAAACATGTATCGAGTGGTATGGCTTTACTTAGGCTCTCTTGCTGTTGTTGTAACAATTACACTGATTAGACATTATGGCTGGGGATTTGACCAAAAAGCTGCTCACTGGATTATGTCCCCTTTTTACAAGGATCACACTTCTTACGGAGCTATTGTAGCCTTCTATATACCGCTAACAATTGGTTTGCTTTATAGAAAAAAGAACTCAGCTTTAACTCAGTATGTTCTTATTTTAATACTCACAATACTTAGTGTCGGGTTAATCTATTCCTACACAAGAGCGGCATGGGTAAGCCTTGTAGCTGCATTAGGAGTCTGGACATTGTTCAGATTTAAAATAAATTTTAAATACGTTTTGATTTTAGCTGCCTTCGGTGGGTTTGTAGGTTTTCAATACTATACAGATATATCTATTGCATTAGGCAAAAACAAAACTGATTCCTCCGAAAATATTTCTAAACACATTGCATCAATCTCAAATGTATCTACTGATGCTTCTAACTTGGAACGAATAAACAGATGGAATTGTGCTATAAGAATGTTTGAAGAAAGACCTGTTTTTGGATGGGGACCTGGAACCTATGCTTTTGAATATGCGCCATTTCAACACTCAAGCGAAAGAACCGTTATTAGCACCAATTTTGGAAACAAAGGGAATGCCCATAGCGAATACTTAGGTGCTCTAGCAGAAATGGGATTTGTAGGCCTTCTTGCATTCTTAATTATGTTGTTCTTTGTGTTCTACAAAGCTTCTATGCTTTATATAAAACTAGAGGATAGAGAATTAAAAACCTTATTATTGTCCGTAATTCTTGCTCTTGTTTCATATTTCATTCACGGAGTTCTAAATAATTACTTAGATACAGATAAGGCTTCAATTCCCGTTTGGACTTGTTTTGCTATTATTGTAGCAATAGAAATATATCACTCTAAGAAAACAACTATTAAAGAATAATAACTATTCTGCTTTCTTCTTTTTAAAGATTGAAAATATTTTACCAAAGACATCTTTAAAGAAATTCCCCCATCTTTCAAAATCTAATACTTTAGATTCCGTAACTGCTTGATAAGTTAATAAAGCTCCCAAAGGAATTAAAACCATAGAACTTAACCACATCCCTATGTATGACGGCAACACAAGGTTTGTTGCTAGCTTTTGTCCTGTGATAGAGATAATGTAATACACAATAAACAATGCAATAGCGACTGCAATAGGAATCCCTACCCCTCCTTTTTTCACTATCGCTCCCAAAGGTGCTCCAACAAAAAATAGAATAATACACGATAAAGATAATGTGAATTTTTTATGCCATTCCTTCTCTACTTTCGCTTTGTATTTGGCTCTATTAGTAAAGTCTGAATTTCTGTTATCTAGGTAATTAATTGAGTTTTCTAATCTATTTCTAGCATTAGCAAGCACAACCTTTCTTTCTTGTGGCAACATTGCTTCCAAATTAAAAGTATGCACAGGTACCGTATCCCATTCGTAATTATCGCCCTCCCTTAAAGCCGTAATCGAGTTGTTGTAATAACTTAACAAACTCCTCTTAATCGTGTCAAAACTACCTTGAAGTGAATCTACAACTCTTGTTAACTCAACAACTGGCAAAAGCATAGGTTGGTCTTGGTAGTCCTCTTCTTTGGTTCTATTAAGACTTAATGATGATATATCTATCTTCTGTGTAGTTTCTTCAAATCGTATTTGTTGGTGCGGACTTTTACTCTCTTTTTCCATTGAATTGGTATTGGGGTTCAATACCTCATTAATTTCACCATTGTAAAGAGTTAACACTAGATTTTTACCGTCATCAGATTTACGCATCTCTCCCTTTTCCGCTCTAATTACTTTCCTGTATTTAAAAGCTGGATTATGTTGAAATATAAGAACATCTCCTAATTCATTGGTTACTTTATCTACGTGATTTGCTCTTATACTATAGTTTTCAATCTCATTGAAAAACACACCTTCTTTAAGTACTAAGGACAACTTCTTATTTGTCATATCAGTAATTAATATTTTTTTACTTAAATATGCTTTTCCCCATACATAATTAGAAAAATAAAAAGAAACTCCAGCTAACATTACCATCACAAAAAACAGTGGACGCATAACCCTTAACAAGGATACTCCTGCAGCTTTCATTGCGGTAAGTTCGTTTTTTTCTCCTAGGTTACCCAATGTCATTATAGAGGATAATAATATTGCTAATGGCAATGCTATAGGAACAACTTCAAGAAAAATGTAAAACATTAATTCTGTAAACACATTAATTCCCACTCCCTTTCCTACAAGGTCGTCCAAGTATATGTACATAAACTGAATTATCAAGACAAACTCCGCAATGAAGAATGTAATGACAAAAGGAATAATGTATGATTTTATGATGAACCAATCGAGTCTTTTCAACATAAACAATTAACTCTAAAATTTTGTAATTATTATCTAAGCTCCAATAACTCTTTTCAAATCATTGATTTGACTTTCCCAAACCAAAGTGTTTTCTTCCACTTCTTCTTGATCATCTGCAAAATCTGTCACCTCAAGAGCAACATCTTTTGTAATTCCATCAATCTTAATCCTTAATTCAAAATAAGTTGAAGGATCTTCATCCTCTACCCATTTGAATCGAATAAATTCGTTTTTACTTTGTCTTATTAATTCTGCCTTCTCTTCTGATCCTTCCCAAAAGAAAGTATAAATATCTGAATCGATATTTACATCATCACAAAACCAATCAGACAACCCACTTGGAGTAGTCATCATATCATAGAGAATTCCTACAGATGTTTTGATAGGTATTTCCTTTTGAAATTTTATTTTTTCTGACATTCTTTGTATTTATTATTGAGCCCAATATAGTAAAAAACTTCAACCTAAATTATAAAATTCAACTAATTATATAAATGAGTTATTTACAACTGGTTCAAATAGCATTAGAAAACAGCTTTCTTAATATGATAAAATCATATGAAATCCAATTAAAAACACTCAACAATCTAATTGTCAAAAAATTAATTATTAATCAATCTCTTTTTGACAATCACTTAATCTTTGATTTACTTAACTAGTGACTTATACATCTTTTTGTAATTCTCTTGAGTCTTAATAATAATGAGTTTTTGATATTCCAAATCATTAAATAATCTATTCAATCCTTCGTGCTGCGTTACATCAAAACCAATTGCTTCGTAAGACTTCTTTAAATGGCTTATCGCCTCTTGCATAACTTCATCAGAAAGTTCGGCAGGCATGTTCTGCACTATTAACTCTTCTCTTGACAAATCCTTCTCTACCACTCCATCTTCCTTTTCCAATACTTTCGTCACTTCAACTCCCTGCTCTACAACTCCTCCCTCTAATGCAATCAACCTGTTTTCTAGTGAAGTAAATTTAGATTCTAATTCTAATATTCGCTCTTCTTGCTTTTCTACAAACTCCGATATTGCGTTAGAATTTAATCCTATCGCCATATTGATTACAGAAAAACCATCTTCCCCCATAAAGGATTCTGACCAAGCTATACCAACTACTTGCTTATATTGTTTTGCAGTAATTTTATCTGGAGAAACTGCTATTCCAAGACCATCATTATCCCCTGAAGGTAAAATATAGTCGCCAGAAAGAACAATTCCTTTTACTTTTACAGGAATTTGCCCCATAAAAGCAACTTTATTATACAAATGAGCTTTTCCTTCTTCAGGCATATTACCTAAGATTGCAGGCTTAGTAGAAATTACCATTAACTGGCTAGCATTTTCAGTTACTTTAGAAATCTTACCTGCTCTCACTCCTACAATATCTCCGGGAAGGATTCTTTCATTAGGAATACTTCTTTCCAACCATTCTGCATAATCTGCAGAACCGGATTCATATGTAACTCCTAAATTAGATAATGCAAATACATTATAAGCAGCTAAATTTGCAGTCTTTAAGACTAAATCTGCTGCGGCAGAAACGATACATGAAATACAAGGCCCTGAAGAAACACCTATACCTCCAACTGTTACAGGAGTAAAAGATGCGGCTACTTTTGCAATTGCAGTAACTTCTTCTGCTACCAAAATAGAATTAGTAAAAATATATTGAGGGCTAGATGTAACCTCCGAAGTAGTTTGCCCCTCAATTCTTCCAACCGGATTATTAGAACTGTTAAAAAATGTAATGAAATTATTACTGTTATTTGCCGTTCCTACATTCAATTTGATAGCAACTCCCTGTCCACTTCCCTCAACCCTTAGCGGATAGGCTGCATAATTAGCATCTCCACCTGGAAGATTAGCCCTTATAGTTACCTGCCCTCCTACCTGAACATCATCTTGTAAATTAGAAGTCCCAACTACCAATAAAGTTCCTGATAGATTGGAAGGCCTAGAATTATTTACGTTAAACGTGTTATTAAGGTTAGTAACTCCATTCACAGTCAAAGCTCCTGACAATAAAGTTGGACTCGCATTATTTACGGTTAACGAACTGTTTAAGTTGGAAGTTCCATCCACAATCAAGTTCCCCGTAAGAGATGACAAACTCGCATTATTTACATAAAATGCACTATTCAAATTTGTAACGCCATTTGTTGTTAAAGCACCTGTTAACAATGTAGGACTTGCATTATTTACCGACAAAGCACTGTTTAAATTACTTGTTCCATCAACTATTAAGTTACCCGTTAATGTTGATAGACTTGCATTATTTACAGAAAGAGAACCATTTAAATCACTTGTGCCATCTACCACCAAATTGCCAGTAAGCCTTGTTGGACTTCCATTACTTACTGTAAGTGTATCTCTTAAATCTGTAGTACCAATCACAGTCAAGTTTCCTCCAACAGCTAATCCTCCCAACAAATTAGTTGCTCCATTTACAGTTAAATCTCCTGTAAGCAAACTGGGAGCACTATTGTTAACCGTTAGCGAGCTATTCAAATTTGAAGTTCCATCCACAATTAAATCTCCAGACAATGAAGTTAGACTAGCATTATTTACGTAAAAATTGTCATTCAAATTGGTTACTCCATCTACAGTAAGTAATCCTGACAATAAACTAGGACTTCCTGAATTTACAATTAATGAATCGTATAGATTGGTTGATTTTGTTGCAATCAATTCTCTATGAAGAGCGTAAGGAACAAACAACAACTCTTGGTTACTTAAGTTTTCAAAACTTGATTCAATTTTCACTTCAACCAATAAATCTTTGGGTTTTCCATCCCAAAAAATCTCGGTAAATGAACCTATTGAAGGAGAGCCATTTCCTATAATCAAATTTACCGTTCCAAAATTATCAGTTTTAGTAGCATGAGCTTCTTGATATTCTATAACCCCACTTGAATTAGTAATAGTAAACCTTATGCCTAAAGGCTTATCTATTAAATATGCATAAAAATCATCAACTCCTGGCAGCTCTAATTTATCGGAACTAGGATCCAAAATCACTGCTTGGTAGCTCAATCCATCTGTTTGGCTAAAAGAATTAAAACTTGCGACAATGAATAAGAAAAGACTAGCAATCTTAAATAATTTTTTTTTCATGACATTTATATTTAGGTATAACTTAAAAACAATATTATGCGGCACTCACACTAGTAAACTTATATGTATTAAAAGTGTAATAAATGAGAAACAAACTCTTTATTATTGGCTGTCACTTTTAGGACGTAATTTTTATCTGTTGTATTCTCCCAGTTTGAAATTGTAAGAGTTTGATTTAATTCAAAAATTTGTTCAAAAACTTTCCTTCCAAGCAAATCAAAAACATCCACTCTAATGCTGGTATAGACAGTTTCTTGAAAACTAAGAGTAAAATAATCAGTAAATGGGTTAGGATATAAATTCAATTGAAGTTTTAAGTTTTTATCTAAATTCAATGAATTCAACAAAAGTTGCGGCTGAATATAACCTTGCCTAAACACTTTATAATTAGATGAAAAAGAACCAATAACACTACTTTGCCCTATACTTTGCATTACTGCACTTGTTTTGAAATTGGACGGAACATTTTTATTTACAGAAGAAGAACCAATGGTAGACCTTACAACAATTAATTTTGATTTAGTTTGAGAAATCAGGTTAAAATTTGCCCCAAGAATTACTAAAATTGAACAAAAATATAGTTTAAAATTCATGTATTTGAGGGGTTTTATTATGCCATTATAGGTACAAGGTATATAAAAATTAGCAGTTTAGATATAAAAGACCTAATTTCATCAATAAATCAGTCAAAATCACTTTTCCAAAAGATATTTCGACTAACTCACTGCAAATCAAATGAAAAATTTAGCTTTTTTAACTGCAATAAAGACCCAAAAATTAGCTTTAACAGCTTTTCTAAGTATTTTACTTAGCGTCTCGTTCTCTCAGGGTGTGTTCTTTACATTTGGAAAAACTATAACTAGTTACGACTACGTAAATTCTCAAGGAGAGACAATTGAAGAACTAAATAGTGAACTTGGTAATTTTTTCGAAATTGGAGGAGTATTTAGCTTAAGCAGAGACAAACATCTTAATTACGAAGTGGGCTTAACTCTTTCTCAGTTTAATGCTTCTGCAACTATAGACCACCATTTTTACTCTTGGAAAACGAATTATGCTGGGGTACAAAACTTAATAAACTACAACTTCTTTAAGTTTTCGACATTTAATTTCTCACGAAACAATTCTTTACTCCTATCCGATTTTAATTTATTTGTACAAGGAGGAGCAAATGTTTCTTACATCATAAAAGGAGAACAGCTGATAGGAACAAGAACGTATGACATTGCTGAAAACGAAGAATTTAAAGGCTTCTTCGTTCAACCCTTATTAGGAGTAGGAGCAAAAATAAAAATTGTAAGAAATATTGGTTTAAGTATCGGTTATAATTTCTCTAAAGCGATAAACACTTATAGAGAACAAGACCAACAAGTTGATTTCTATGATAATCAAATAGAATTAAAAATATACTTCTTTACGAAACACTAATTTTCATTTTTAGGGTAATCAAACCATTCTAGAGTCCCTGTCTCTCCAAAAACCTCTTGCCAATCATTTGTTTCAAAAGAAATTTTGGCAACACCCAAAGTTGGAAAATCTACAGAGTAATTACACAAGTAGTCACAAAGCATAGATATACCTGGATTATGCCCAACTAACACTAGATCTTTTATTTCATTATTAGTCCTATTAATAACAGAAAGCATAGCCGAAGGTGAAGCGTGATATATTTCATCCATAAACTCAATTTTATTGGTAGGATATTCAATTCCTTTAGCCAAAGCAATACTAGTTTGTGTGGTTCTTTTTGCAGTGCTCGAAATAATTAAATCCACTTTTACCAATCTATTTTTCAGCCTTTCACCCATTACTACCTTATCTTTGTTTCCTCTTTCATTGAGCGGTCTATCAAAATCAGACAACTTAGGATTTCCCCAACTTGATTTTGCATGTCTTACCAAAAATAATTGTTTCATAGTGTTCAGTTAATTCTTCAAAATAATAAATTTAAAAGTATATCTTATTTTTAAGAATGTTTCTCTTAAGAATATTTACCTTTAAGGTCGATTTTTGAATCTAAATATCGAAAAAAATAGTTAAAAAAGTGAGTAATACCAAATCAGATTATATCCACATTAAAGGTGCAAAAGTTCATAACCTTAAAAATGTTGAACTAAAAATAGCAAAAAACAAACTAACTGTTATTACTGGCCTTTCTGGGTCGGGAAAATCATCTTTAGCTTTTGATACTTTATATGCTGAAGGACAAAGAAGATACATAGAAAGTCTATCTTCTTACGCAAGACAATTCTTGGGAAAACTAGAAAAACCGGAAGTAGATTTCATAAAAGGGATTGCTCCAGCAATTGCTATTGAGCAAAAAGTAAACTCGAAAAATCCAAGATCTACTGTTGGTACTACTACTGAAGTATATGACTATTTGAAATTACTATTTGCTAGAATTGGAAGAACTATTTCTCCAATATCTGGTAACGAAGTAAAAAAAGATACTGGAGATGATGTATTAAATTACCTCAACACATTTCCTGATGGAACGAAAGCCACTATACTTGCCAACTTAATTATAGAAGAACACAGCAAGCTTGAGCTTTACCTTACAAATGTACAAACGGAAGGATACAACAGAGTAGAAATTGATGGAGAAACTAGTATGATTGCTGATGTAATCGAAAACCCTCCAAAACAATTTGATTCTATAAAAATAGTAATCGATAGAATTTCTATTGATAAAGAAAATGAAGAAAACAATGCTCGTATTTATGACTCTATTGAAATGGCATTTCAAGAAAGTAATGGAACTTGCGAAGTAGAAGTAAGAGCTGACAAAACCGAACGTAGAGTTTTCTCAAATAAATTTGAATTGGACGGGATTACATTTCAAGAACCTAATCCACACTTATTTAGTTTTAATAATCCTCTTGGTGCCTGCCCTACTTGCGAAGGTTACGGAAAAACTATTGGGATTGATGAAGATTTAGTTATTCCAAACAAAAACCTTTCTGTATACGAAGAAGCAATAGTATGCTGGAAAGGCGAAAAAATGAGTGAATGGAGCAAAGATTTAATTGCAAATTCTCATCATTTTGATTTCCCAATTCACAAAGCATATTACGATTTAACCTCAGAACAAAAGAAACTACTCTGGACGGGTAACAAATATTTTAAAGGAATATCAGAGTTTTTTGAATTTGTAGAATCTCAATCATACAAGATTCAATACAGAATCATGTTAAGCAGATATAGAGGTAAGACAATTTGTACTACTTGTAATGGAAAAAGGCTAAAACCAGAATCTGATTACATCAAAATAAATGGGGTTACAATTTCGGAGTTGATTGATATATCTCTTGACAAGTGCGCTACTTTTTTTAGCGAAATTGTATTGACAGATCGAGAGCAAGAGATTGCAAAAAGAATACTTACTGAAATTAATCAAAGGTTACAATTTCTATTAGATGTGGGACTTGGATACCTAACACTTAATAGGCTATCTCAAACTCTTTCTGGAGGAGAATCGCAAAGAATAAACCTTGCAACTTCATTGGGTAGTAGTTTAGTGGGATCAATGTATATTTTAGATGAACCAAGCATTGGGCTGCACTCTCGCGATACAGAAAGACTTATTAAGGTTTTAAAATCCTTGCGCGATATAGGGAATACTGTTGTTGTTGTAGAGCATGACGAAGATATTATGCGAATTGCAGATGAAATTATAGATATGGGACCTATGGCAGGAACTCATGGAGGTGAAGTTGTTTTTCATGGTAACCACGAAGAGTTAATAAACTCTACCGCTAGTTTAACTTCTGATTATTTAACCGGAAGAAAGAAGATAGAAGTTCCTGCGGAAAGAAAAAAAAGTTCTAGAAATATTTCATTCTTAGGGTGCAGAGAAAATAACCTTCAAGGAATTGATGTAACTATTCCATTGAATATATTTTCGGTAATTACTGGAGTAAGTGGAAGTGGAAAATCTTCGTTAATAAAACAAATCATTTACCCTGCAATTAAAAAAGCAAAAGGAGGTCATGCTCAAAAAACTGGAGATTTTAATAAAATAGAAGGTGACCTTGACCATATTGATGAAGTTGAATTTATTGACCAAAACCCAATAGGAAAATCTTCTCGATCTAACCCTGCAACCTATGTAAAAGCTTATGATGAAATAAGAGCTTTATACTCAAACCTAACGCAAGCCAAAGTAAATGGATTTAAACCCAAGCATTTTTCATTTAATACAGAGGGAGGTAGATGCGAATCTTGTTCTGGTGACGGAACCATAAAAGTGAACATGCAATTTATGGCAGACATTGCCTTAACTTGTGATGAATGCAAAGGAAAACGATTCAAACAAGAAGTGCTAGACATTAAATTTGAAGACCATTCTATTTATGATATTTTAGAGCTAACAATAGAAGATGCTATTGTATTCTTTTCTAAAATAGATAACAAATACGGAAAGAAGATAGCAGCAAAACTTAAGCCTCTTGAAGATGTAGGATTGGGTTATTTAAAACTAGGACAATCTTCCAATACACTTTCTGGAGGGGAAGCACAAAGAATAAAACTAGCTTCTTTCTTAGTGAAAGAAAAATCTGAAAAAAGAACCTTGTTTATTTTTGATGAACCAACAACTGGATTGCATTTTGAAGACATACAGAAGCTACTTACTGCCTTTTATGCCTTAATTGATAAAGGAAACTCTCTACTAGTAATAGAGCACAATGTAGAGGTCATAAAATGCGCAGATTGGATTATCGATTTAGGTCCTGGTGGAGGAGAAAACGGAGGAAACTTAGTTTTTGAAGGAACTCCAGAAAACCTTATTAAAAACAAAGAGTCATTTACTGCCAAGTACCTAAAAGAAAAGCTGAATTAGAAATTAATCTAATCCAGCTTTCATGCCTTTTTATTTTCCTTTGCTACGCTTAATTAAGGAGCGTAGGTATTGGCTGCCGAAACTCTAGTTGAGTTATGGCTAATTAATGTATTTACTGCTGAATAAAAACTAGAAACTCCATTTGTTAAAAAAGTATAACCACTTTCTTCATTAGAAGCAGAATTAGCTAACAAACTTTGTTGAGAGTTATAAATTGAGCTCATTCTACTTGTCGCAAATGATGAACTAGCAAAACTCTTAACGTATGCTTTATAGGTTGTTTCGTAATCACTATTATTAATAAGATAGTTAATCAAAGGCCAATCAGTAGTGGTTGTATTCATTGCAAATGGCAATGCAGATCTATTTCCACTTCCCGCTTGAAAAGCCTCATTATTATCCCAAACAATCCATCTTAATTTACCCATTGCTGGATCATTGTACAAATAGTAATTATGAGTCATCAATCCATAGGTATCCCAGTTTTGAATCGTATTATTTACAGCCAAATATTTAAGAAAGCCATCCACATCAAAAGTAGCCTCTAAGCCAGCTTTCCATGCCGTAGGGTTAGATGTCCTTGTAGATGCATGAAGTGCATCATACATTGCTTGCACATCACTTTTACCCGAAGTTTCATTTGTTTTCTTTTCAAAATCATCTAATGTAAAATCTGCAGAAGAAAATTTAGCTCCGTCTCCATCTGGTTTGTAGCAATTTCCCGTTTCACTCCCAAAGTAATCAGTTAAAAAAGAATCAAACACAACTTCACACATGGTGTATACTCCAAAATATTGGTAAGTCCCGGTTCCTTTATCAATATATATTTCGTAAAAAGCTGTTCTCACAGCAGGAACCCCAAAGTTTCTAAAAACATCACATGCCGACTTCTCTCTCATTAAAGACAAATCATTGTAATTGCTACTCATTGATAACTCTTTGAATCCATAAAACCTTTGATTCTTAATTTCAGGATATTCTTCTTCAAATTCATCAAATTGAAATCTTAAAGGTAGTTTTCCACTGTTTGCAGTCAAACTTGAATTCCCTTTGTATCTCACCCCTACATTATACCATTGCTTTCCTTCGTAATAAAAATCTGCGGCAAAATATTGTGGAGTCTGATCAGAAAAAGTAGTTGTTCCTCCTCCTCCAGGTCCTCCTCCCCCAGGCCCTCCACTAGACCCTCCGGTTACATCTGTTAAGTCGGCTTGCATGGCAGCCCATTCATCTGCTGTAAACACAATGTTTATTTTATGCACTTTGTTTTCTTCAAAAACTACGTCATAATTAGGCGCTACATTATTAGAGTGGGTTTCTGTAGTCCAATCTTCCAATCCTTCTCCAGCAGAAATAAATACTTCTTTTCTACATGAATATCCTATAACTAATAGGGCCGTTAAGGCTAATACTTTTAATTTAATTCCCTCCATTTGTCTTTATTTTTATTGTATATATATAACTTAATCCTACAATATTTGTCGTTTTTGGGTAGCCTATTGTAGTCGGATTAATTTCTCTTTCCATTCTGTAATACAACCCTATATCTCCGTATTTTTTCAAATCATAAGAAGTTCCAATGGTAACTCTAAATTTATCCAAACCATTTTCTTCACCTTCTTCCATATGATGAAATAGCTCCATAGATAATTTTGGATCAAACTTCCATTTCTTAATGTTGTACTCTCCTCCTACCTTAAATCTGAAATGATTATTGGCATAATCACCTTCTTCTTTTGATATTCCCAACTCATTTTTACTCTGAAACCTTAATCTATATCCCAATTTCAATCTATCTACAGAGTGTTTGTATCCCAAGTCAAAATTAAACCTTGTATGGTTTTCATATCCCTGAATTTTTCCTTCGTTATCATTATCTCTAATAAATCTAAATCCTCCTCCAAACACAAGGCCTGTTTCGGCTTTATATTGTGCATTAATTTCTGTGAAATAAGCATCCACTACAGATGAATTTGTTTTCAATCTCAATTGTTCCTCCAACCCAAACGACCAATTGTCGTTCAGTTTCAATTTCACTCCTGCTTTGGTCCAAGTTTCAAAATCTCTTACCTCTATCCATTCGCCTGCTTGCGAAAACCCACCCAAACCTATTGAAACAAAACAAATTGTCGCAAAAAACATTTTACTCATTCTAGTCATATTATTTCTTTTTTGTTGATTATTTTTTAAAATTTAACAACCTTCCTCACTTTGACGAAAACTATTTACTATTCCTTCTTTAACGAACTGTTAATTTAAAATTAACCAAGAAATATCCACTATATTTGTATATGAAAAATTTATTGACGCCATTTTTAATATTCTCTTTATTGATATCATGTAAGCCTGAAATCAAACAAAAAGAAACTGCTGTTGCAGAAGAAATAGTTGAGCTTAGCTCCAACAATGAAATTAATGAAAATATCTATTCCAACGAATTATTGAATCTTTCTTTCAGCTACCCAAAAAACTGGGAAGTACAATCCGATACAATTAATAAAGTCGTTTATATCATGTCCAATTCATCTTCTGATGATGGGTTTAAAGAAATGATAAATATTATGGTTGGTGATTCTAAAGGATTAAGTCTAGATGATTTCTTTAGCTTAAATATGACTGTAATTGACGAAACTTTTGATGAACTTTCTATCTCTGACGGACCAGGAGAAACGGAAATTAACGGCAGAGAATTTAAAAAAGTAAAATACAATTATATTGTTCAAGGTTACCCTTTGACGAATCATATTTTTGTAACCAATAGAGACTCATCAGTCTACATTGTGAGTTGCTCGGCATTACAGAATACATTTGATCAATACCAAGATCAGTTTATGAGCATAGTAAATTCTATTGAGATAAGATAAACTACTCTATCGCCCAAATGGCAATATTAAAATCATCTACCAAGAAGGGTTGTTTTTCTTTGTTCCAGATGTAAATTTTAATAATGTCTGTCGCATTCCTTACTTCCTGAATTTCTATACTGAATTCATGTCGAAGCCATTTATTGGTAACCACAGGAGGAATATCATTTATAGGAATAGTTCCGTAGCGGTATTTATTTCCTTCTGCATCCGAAATCTCGATAACTAATAATGCCTCATTCAAGCGAGAGATTTCCAAATCTTTCTTCTTCATATTAGCAATTATATAAACTCCCTTTTCCGTAACAAACTCTTTATTCACAGGAATAGTTAAAGCAAGATTAAACTCCGTATCTGAATAATCCAAAACTGTTTTGTGCTCAGTCTCTTCTTTTTTTGTATTGCCAAACTCCAGACCGTTAATTATTGACTCAAAATCATACGATTCTTCAAACACCACATTTTTTTTAGGCTTGTAGGGCAATAAATCATTATTTCCTCCCAAGCAATTTTTATACTCCTCACCTGTTCTAAGAAAAGTATAAGCATATTTATTGTAATTCATATCCCAAGAGGAAATAATTGCCGAATGATATTGATAGGTTTGAATTAAATTAACAAAAACACAAACAGCTATAAAACTTATCAAAACAATTTTATTTCTCTTTTTACTAATAAACTGAAGGGCAAAAGCAATTAATAAAGCAGATAGCCCATAAAACTCTACGAAAGGTCTTTGTCCAAAAGAAGGCCCATAATACCAGTTCCACCAGGAACTAATAAGATAGACTAGCAAAGCAAAAAACAGAAAAAGACTCCAACCCTGAAATTTATTTCTCTTAATTAAAACTATCAACCCAATTACCGAAACCACTAAAACAGGAGTATAAATAAAAGCTCCTTTTCTGAAACTAAAAAGCACTTCTTTTATATAAGGTTTAAGGAAATAAAAACCTTCATTTCCGTAACTCCACACCACCCATTCATTACACTGGAGATACCAAAAATAAGATTGAATAAATAGAAACGTGAATATAATAACTGACCCAATTATTATTCTTTTTGGTATAAAGAGAGAAGTAAAAACACGCTTTGTTTCACCCCATGATTCCGCCAAAAATGGCAAAGCAAAAATGATTATCCCATTTAGTGGTCTTATTAGAACAACCATAGCAAAAAAAGCAATCCCTAAGAACAAAAACTTGTTTTTACTTACCAAATTCAAATCCTTCTTACAATACTTTTTAGCAAAATACAGAAACCCCGAAACAAAGAAAAAAGAATAAATATGAGACATAGAAGGCATAAGCAAAGCATAGGCCATTAGGTTTGTCCCAAAAAACAAAATTAAGAGCGTGCTCGTTATTATCCATTCTTCAAACTTATACAATCGAAAAAAGGCTCTAATAAAAAGTAAGCCACCCAACAAATAAAACAACCCGGCAAAACTTATTGCTTTATGGTATGCAGGTGAAAAACCTGTGAGCTCATCTCCATTGGCAATTGCAATCATATGTCCCACCAGAAAAAATGGAGCCATAGAAACTGCCGTTCCTACGTAATATTTATTTACTCCCTTGTCATTTATTTTATTAAAAAAACGCCTGTCTGGAGTTTGGCTTCCTATTGTTTTGGATAAAAGCGTATTAGGTAAGTAGTAATAATATCCCACACCATCACTAGATATAACCCTCGAAAATCCTTTGTTATCATTGCCTTTCCAAGAAAATTGAGTGATCAAAATAACGGAAATCAATCCTACAATAAGAATTGACAAAAGTGAGTTCGAACCTATTTTTTTCCAGCTATTCATGAAGAATAAAGGTAGGAAAAGTATTGAACTATTTCATTTGTTCCAATTTCATTTTTTCGGCAAAATGAGCACAGTAATCTCTCAAATCTTCTACAATTTCGTCTTCTCCAGTTGCTTTCTGGAAATTATCGGCCATAGTAACCAAAGTTTGATAAAAGAACATTTTCATTTCATCTACCATCATTTCTTTTGTCCACAAATCCATACGCAAAGCAGCTTTATCTTCTTTATCCCATACCGATAATATCATTGCTTTGCATTCTTTGTTATGAATATTAGCATCAGTTGCCGTCCATTTCATTTCGTGAGGAATGTTGTGTTCGTCTGTTGTTACATTAATATTTATATCTGATGTTTTGTTACTTGCCATTGCTTTTGTTTTTGATGGTACAAAGGTTAAAAAATTTGTGATTAAAATCTACTTAAGCCTCTTCAAAATATGCTGCCCTCTGTTTTTTAATCCCGAGCTGGCTTTGGGTAATAAATCTTCAATTACGGCAACCAACTCATTTTTCAGTTCAGGATACAATTTTACCATCTTTTCTAAAACCCCAAGTGCAAATGCTTTTACAGCAATAGCCGTTTGCTTTTTCATTACCAAATCAAAACAAGAATCAATCACAGAAGCCTGATATTTCTCAGGGATTTCAACAAATTGCAATATTCGTACAATATTTCTTTTTACAGAGTCCGAATAGATAGAACTACCAATTACAGGAACTAATTGTTCAAAATAATCCTCAAAAAAACCTAATCCTTCTTCGAAACAATGATTCATAGCCCAAGCTGCCTTTTCGCTAACAGGACACTCGTAATCCACTATTAATCCAACTAACTCTTTGTAATTCTTATAATCCTCTCCAACCAATGCTACCACCTTATAGCTATTGGTTCTTGATGCTTTTTTGGTTAGTAATTCTCTCATGGGTTTGTTAAATCTATTTAATATTATAAAAAAAGGAGGACAAACTTATAAAACCCTTGTTATATTTTTTACATTTGTGTATGAGTACTATCAAAAAAAACAGATACAAAACCACTTCGTTATACGTAACGATTAGCATGGCATTTATCTTATTTTTACTACTCATATTTGGTATGGCTATCATGCAGCTAGATAAAATCTATGGCAATGAAAAAGAAAAAATTGAGATAGATATTTTCTTTAGAGATAACGCTAAGACTAGCCAAATGAAAAAGGTAGAGAAAGAAATAAGCATGGATTCCCGTGTAAATTCCACTATTTTTATTCCAAAAGAAGAAGCTTGGGATAATTTTAAAAAAAGTGCTGGACTCGAGTTTGCCGAAGAAATGGTAGAAGGAGTTCCCATTGAAAATAGCATAAACCTTACGCTAAAAAAAGAATATGCACAACTTGATAGTGTTGCTAAATTTGAACAAAACATCAATGAGAAATACGAAGATATAGTATCGGATATTTCTTATAGCAAGGCTCAATTCCAAACAATAAACGAAACTCTGTATAACGGACTTTGGTATGGATTAGGATTGTGTAGTATACTTTTAGTAATAGCTATCATCTTAATAAACAACACAATTAGACTAGCTATTTTTTCCAAAAGATTCTTGATAAGAACCATGCAATTTGTAGGAGCAAAGCACAGTTTTATTAAAAAACCATTTTTAATAAACTCGGTAGTACAAGGAATAATGTCGGCACTTTTAGCAATTCTATTTTATATTGCAATTAGTTTATTATTAGAAAATAATGAGCACATAAGTGAATTGGTTTTCAAACCCGAAAACATGGAATCCAACCTTATTATATTTGGAGTTATTACCGGAATTGGTGTTGTAGTGAGTTTAGGCTCTACTTATTTCTCAATGAAGAAATATTTGAAACTAAGCCAAGACAAACTGTACAAACAATAATTATTTTAACTTTACACAAATCTTTATTATGAAAAAGAACATCTATTTTACGAAGAAAAACTACATCATGGTAGTTGCAGGATTATTAATTTCTGTAATTGGATATGTACTGATGGCAGGAGGAAATCCTGAAAACCCAGCAGAATACAGTGATGAAATTTTTAATTTTAGAAGATTAACCTTAGCTCCATTTGTAGTAATGTCTGGCTATGTTGTGGTATTACTTGGAATTATTAAAGTTTACAGAAAAGAAGATGAAGAAGTTATTGAAAACTCAACTGAAGCTGTAAAAGCAGAAAGACGAAAAAAATAACAACATTTCCTAAATGGGTATAATAGAAGCAATAATCCTTGGAATTGTTCAAGGTCTTACCGAGTTTTTGCCTGTAAGTAGTAGTGGGCATTTAGAGCTGGTAAAAGAAATATTTGGAGCAGAAATAAAAGACAGCATGACAATGACTGTTGTACTTCATTTCGCCACAGCACTTAGTACTTGTGTTATTTTTAGAAATGAAATTGTTCAGATAATCAAAGGACTATTTCAATTCAAGAATAACGAAGAGTTTCAATTTTCATTAAAGATTATCGTCTCTATGATTCCTGCTGCAATAGTGGGTTTAAAATATGATGATTTAATTGAAACGTTTTTTGAAGGCAAAATACTACTAGTTGGATGTATGCTAATTCTTACTGGAATTTTGCTTTTTGTTGCCGACAAAGCAAAACAAACAAACAAAAGTCTTACCCTTGGCAATTCACTAATTATTGGAATTGCGCAAATGATTGCAATACTCCCAGGAATTTCTAGATCTGGAGCAACAATCTCTACTTCAGTTCTTTTAGGAATAGATAGAGAAAAAGCTGCTCGTTTTTCTTTTTTGATGGTTGTTCCATTAATATTTGGAAAGATTGCAAAAGATTTAATCGACATAATAAAAGAACCTGCTACTCAAGATAGTGTCAACTACATGCCATACATATTGGGATTTGCTTTTGCATTTGTTACAGGCCTTTTGGCTTGCACCTGGATGATAAAACTTGTAAAAAGCAGTAAACTTTACTATTTCTCAATTTATTGTTTCATTGTGGGAATTGCAGCAATAGTTTACACTTTCATTTAGAGTTATAATTAACTCAATTTGTGAGATTATAAAGAGGCCCAAACCTTGCCATAAAGGCAAACTTATTCCAATTATTTTTAACACGTAATTTGAAAGTGATGAACAAAGAAAAACAAATCAATTTTTATGACGGGGAAGTTTTATTAATAGACAAACCCAAAGATATTTCATCTTTTGGAGCAGTTAACAGAATAAAACGTGCATTTATAAAACAAACTGGTAAAAAACGATACAAAATTGGGCATGCCGGAACACTAGATCCTTTAGCAACAGGACTATTGATTATGTGTAGCGGTAAAAAAACCAAAACCATTAGTGGGTTTCAAGGATTACCAAAAGAATACACAGGAGAAATTGTATTGGGAGCAACAACCCCTTGTTATGATTTAGAAATGGAAGTGGATCAAACTTTCGATTACTCTGGCATTACAGAACAACAAATTTTGGATTGTGCCGAAACATTTTTAGGCGAAAATCACCAAATGCCACCTATATTTTCTGCAAAAAAAGTGCAAGGAAAAAGAGCTTACAATCTTGCCAGAAATGGGGAAGAAGTAGTTCTAAAACCCAACTTAATTACTATTCATGAATTTGAAGTAGTAAAAATTGAAATGCCTAAAGTTTCATTTAGAATTGTATGCAGCAAAGGAACCTATATTCGCTCTATTGCTCACGATTTTGGAAAAAAATTAAATAACGGAGGGTATTTAGAAAACTTAAGAAGAACAAAAATTGGAGAATACTCTGTAGAAGACGCAAAGTCTATTGAAGAAATTCAAGATCAAATTTTTGATTCTGAGTTTGTTGAAAAACTGAATTAAACAAAACTCCTTATCATTTGCTATACTTGAAAATATACTCAATTAGCAAAAAGTGGAGTGAAACAAGTAACCACAAACATTTACCTTATTCCCTTACCAATGCTTTGGGAGAGAAAACAAACATCAAAAACAATCTCATTACTCTAGCTCGATATAGTTAGGAAAAAACCGAGTAAAATTGTATTTTTGCTTTCTTAAATAAAAAGCGCACATGAAATTATCAAAATTTGGATTCGATTTACCTGATGAATTACTAGCAGAATATCCTGCTGAAAATAGGGATGAAGCAAGACTAATGGTTCTTAATAGAGAAAAGCAAACTATTGAGCACAAGCAATTCAAAGATTTGATTGATTATTTTGACGATCAAGATGTCTTGATGATGAATAACACTAAGGTTTTTCCTGCTCGTATGTTGGGTAACAAAGAAAAAACAGGTGCAGAAATTGAAGTTTTCTTATTGAGAGAACTAAACAAAGAAAGTTTATTGTGGGATGTTTTAGTAGATCCAGCAAGAAAAATAAGAATTGGAAATAAATTATATTTCGGAGAAGACGAAGAATTAGTTGCCGAGGTAATTGACAATACTACATCTAGAGGAAGAACATTGAGATTCCTTTTTGATGGAACATACGAAGAGTTTCAACAAAAAATTAGAGATTTAGGAAAAACACCACTTCCTAAATACATCAAAAGAGAAGTTGAAGCATCTGACGAAGAAAGATACCAAACAATTTATGCAAAGCACGAAGGATCTGTAGCTGCACCAACTGCAGGATTACATTTCAGTAAGCAATTGCTAAAAAGACTAGAAATAAAAGGAGTAGAATTTGCAGAAGTTACTCTTCATGTAGGCCTTGGAACTTTCCAACCTGTAGAAGTAGAAGATTTGACTAAACACAAAATGGGTTCTGAAAGAGCTTATATTAGTCAAAAGAACTGTGACATCATAAACAAAGGTCTAACAGAAAAAAGAAGTGTTTGTGCAGTAGGAACTACTACAGTTAGAACAACAGAATCTTCGGTTTCTTCTGAAGGATTATTAAAACCTTATGATGGATGGACAAATAAATTTATTTTCCCACCTTATGAATTTAATATTGCAAACAAATTAATCACAAATTTCCACACACCATACTCTACCTTATTGATGATGGTTTGTGCTTTTGGAGGTTACGATTTTGTAATGGAAGCTTACCAAGAAGCTGTAAAAGAAAAATACAAGTTCTTCTCTTATGGTGACGCCATGTTAATTATCTAATTTTAAAAGGAGAGCTTAGGCTCTCCTTTTTTGTTATCTTTAGTTTATGGATACAATCAATCATTATGTAATTATAGTTGCAGGAGGAACCGGCAAAAGAATGAAATCTGCCCTTCCTAAGCAATTTATCGAAATTCATAACAAGCCAATAATTTTTCATACCATAGAGAAATTTTTAGCTGCCGATTCTTCTATTCATTTCGTTATTTCTCTTCATACAGATTTTGTAGAATACTGGAAAGAATTAATAGAAAAACACCAATTTCATTTTAATCATGAAATTGTAACTGGAGGTGAAGAACGGTTTTTCTCTGTTAAAAATGCCCTAGAAAAAGTACCTCAAAATTCCTTTGTGGGAATACATGATGCAGTTCGTCCTTTGGTTTCTGTAGAAACTATTAAAGCATGTTTTCACACTGCCAAAAAAGAAGGCTCTGCCATTCCAGTAGTAGACTCAGTAAATAGCTTACGCTATGTATCACAAGATAAAAACGAATCTTTAGACAGGCAATACATAAAGCAAGTTCAAACTCCTCAATATTTTGATGCAAAGCAAATTAAATCATGCTACCTAAATGATTACTCTCGTAAATTTACGGATGATGCATCCGTATTTGAAGCAACAAATTCAATAGTAAAGACGGTTGAAGGAAATCCTGAAAATATTAAAATTACTACTCCTATTGATTTGATTGTTGCAAGGGAATTGTTGAAATAGACTTGCCTTATTAAGCAGGGCTTCGGCACAATTTTTCTTCGCAAAATCACTCAGCCCGCAGATTTTCTATCTTACAAAAACGGAAGGTCACCCTGAACTTGATTCAGGGTCTGATTGCAAATATAAGTGCTGCTAATTAACAGATTCCGCATCAGGTGCGGAATGACTGCCATTTTTTCACTTGCAACCTCATGATTTCTTATGAATGGAATAAATTCTTATCTTCAACTTATGAAAACAACCCTAAGAAAAGCAACCAAACAAGATTTACAAGCCGTATTGGATTTGGTAAATGAACTAGCACTTTACGAGAAAGCTCCAAAAGAAGTAACAGTAACTTTAGCAGATTACGAAAAAGATTTTGAGGAAAATATCTTTGATATTATTGTAGCCGAACAAGAAAACCAAATCGTAGGAATCGTATTCTACTACATGACTTATTCTACCTGGAAAGGAAAAATGCTCTACCTAGAGGACTTTGTAGTGCAAGAAGAGTTGAGAGGACACGGAATAGGAAAACTACTATTTAAAGCCTTCTTAGAAGAAGCTAAGAAGTTAAATGTAAGTTTGGCCAAATGGCAAGTTTTAGATTGGAATGAACCGGCTATTAACTTCTACGAAAAGTATAATTCTACTATTGAGAAAGAATGGTTCAATGGAAAAATTTTGAAAAAAGATTTTGAAGGCATTATTGGGATGATGAATTGATTAATATGAACCTATTCAAAAACATATTTAAAAAGCCATTGGTAATTCAAGACGCCTTCTTTGGTAAAATGATCTATTGTGAAGTTAAAAAAAAGTACGGAAGCTCCTATTTCGAATGCAGCAGATTATTTTCTCCTTCCCAACAAGAAATTGAAATAGGTATTGATGGATATACAGATGGCCCATCACAAATTCAAAAAGAATTCTACAAAGAGATCGAAACTAATTATCACGACATTTCACAGTCAATAATTCCTTTAATAGAAGAACAGTTTAGGAATTGGAAAACAAATTTTGAAATTAAAAACTTTCAAAAGGAATTTCATCCAATTCATTTAACTCTACCTAACTGCAAACAACAACCTATTATTTGGCAAATTTTATTTACAAGCAAACATGATGAAAACCATGTATTCGAAGCTACAATAACAGATTACACTGCCACAGAAATATTGATTGATGGGTAAAAAAAGATGAGTATTCTTAAGTGTTTAACAAAAAAAGTCAGTTTATTTAAAAATAAACTGACTCAATAAAATAATCAAAATAAGATAATTGACTTACTCCTCTTCCCCTTTTCCATCCATTTCTTTTTTCAAGAAAGCATCCCATCCTTGAGCAGTTAATGGTTGCGAAGAATTGTCTCTAGTAATCAAGTTTACCCCAGCATTTTTATCAGTCATATGACCAATTATGCTCATGTGTGGATTTCCTTTTATCTTCTCAAAATCCTCTTGTTTTATCGTAAAAAGTAACTCATAATCCTCCCCTCCGTTAAGAGCAACAATTGTTGGAGACATTCCAAAATCTTGAGCTGTCAAAATTGTTTGGTGATCAATTGGTAACTTATCTTCATAAACCGAACAACCTACTTCACTTTGCGTACAAATGTGGAATATTTCCGAAGCTAATCCATCAGATATATCAATCATACTGGTTGGTTTTACTTTCATTGAAGCCAGTAATTCGATAATATCACCTCTTGCTTCTGGTTTCAAAATTCGTTCCAATACATAATCGTTCCCTTCTAAATCTGGTTGAATTTTATCGTTTGCTTTAAAAACTTCTTTTTCTCTTTCTAATAATTGTAACCCAACATAAGCACTTCCTAGGTCTCCTGTTACAACCAATAAATCATTTTCTTTCGCTCCATTTCTGTATACGATATCTTCTTCGTTTGCAACTCCCATTGCCGTAATGTTAATTATCAATCCAGAAACTGAAGTTGTAGTGTCTCCTCCAATTACCTCTACTCCGTATAGTTTACAAGCCAATAAAATTCCATCATATAATTCATCAATTGCCTCCACTGGGTATTTACTTGAAAAACTCAATGCAACTGTAATTGCTTTTGGCTGAGCATTCATTGCAAAAATATCCGATAAATTTACTGCTACAGCTTTGTATCCCAAGTGCTTTAAAGGCGTATATGAAATATCAAAATGAACTCCTTCAGTCAATGTATCGGTAGAAATTACTGTTTTCTTATTTCCAAAATCCATAACTGCAGCATCATCCCCTATTCCTTTGATGACATCTTTGTTTGTCAACTTTATTTTCTCTTGAAGTCTTTTAATAAATCCAAACTCCCCTAATTCGCTAATATTTGTATGATTATTTTCCATGGTACAAAATTAGTGAATATATGTGTTATGAAAACTCTTTTACAGAAAAATAGTTTCTCTTCTTTACTTCCTCCTAATTATTAGTATTTTTAATCTACTGAAATAAAAATAATCATGAAAAAAACAGGACTTACCCTAATCGCTTCAATGCTATTATTGAGCTGTGGCGAAGAAAAAATAACTTTGGAATCTGTGGTAGAATCAAAATGCAACTGCCTTGAATTATTAAATGAAGAAAAAAGCAACATTCTAGAAGTACTAAATTGTTCAGATGAAGTATCATCCAAAGCAGAAAAAGCAAAACTTGATCCTCAAGAAATAGGAGAAGCAATGGAGAAATTTTGCCCAAATGCTGCACTTCCTTTTGATGATTTGCCAGAATAATCTGACGATAATCACAAATCATTGTCGATAATTTTTCTTATTTTTAGACTTATAAAATTTATAACTTGAATTTTATCCAAAAAAAATGAAAACAAGCTGGGAAAATATATTTTCGTTAATGCTTTCTGTGATTATCAAAAATCCAGAGTAGAAGGGATATTTACGCCTATTTTTCATTTAATTACCCTATAATTTATTACATTTAAGTATGCCTAGATATCAAAAATTGGGAAATATCCCACCAAAACGACATACCGTTTTCAAAAAGCCAGATGGTAGTTTTTACTATGAAGAGCTTTTTGGTACAATTGGGTTTGACGGAATGTCATCTCTTTTGTATCATACCCAAAGACCTACGCAAGTAAAAGAAGTGGTAAAATCTTATTCGGTTGAGCCAAAAATTGCCGTAGCAAAGAACATGAAATCTTTAGCTCTTAAAGGTTACAAAGTTCCTCCAATCAATGATTTTCTTGAAAGTAGAAAATGTGTGTTGATGAATTCGGATTGTCAAATTATATTGGCGGCTCCAAAAAAATCACTTACAGAGTATTTCTACAAAAATACCGACAGTGATGAAGTAATTTTCATTCACCAAGGAACGGGAAAACTAAGAACAATGTTGGGAAACATTGATTTTGAATATGGAGATTATTTGGTTATACCTAGAGGAATAATTTATCAAATAAGTTTTGACACTGAAGACAACAGGTTGTTTATTGTGGAATCTAAAAGCCCAATATACACACCAAAAAGATACAGAAACTGGTTTGGACAACATTTAGAACATTCGCCATTTTGCGAAAGAGATCTTCATGGACCATCAGAACTAGAAACTTTTGACGAAAATGGAGATTTCTTGGTTAAGGTAAAAAAGCAAGATATGATTCATGAATATATATACGCAGCTCACCCATTTAGTGTGGTAGGTTGGGATGGATATAACTTTCCTTACAAGTTTTCTATTCATGATTTTGAACCAATTACAGGAAGAGTACATCAACCACCTCCTGTACACCAAACATTTGAAACGGATGCATTTGTAATCTGTTCATTTGTTCCAAGAATGTACGACTATCACCCTCAAGCAGTTCCTGCTCCATACAACCATAGTAATATAGATTCTGATGAAGTTTTGTATTATGTAGATGGTGATTTTATGAGCAGAAACAACATTGAAAAAGGGCAAATAACGTTACATCCTGCGGGAATCCCTCATGGCCCTCACCCAGGAGCTATGGAAAGAAGTATTGGACATACCGAAACAGAAGAACTTGCTGTAATGGTAGATACTTTTAAACCACTTATGGTAACTGAAGAAGCAGTTAAACTACAAGACGAAGATTATTACAAATCTTGGTTAGAGCATTAAATATTGATACGCTAATTGAATAGCAATACATAGAAAAAAGAACTTATAAAACTAGTTAGCTAATTAGAAGAATAGACTAACCTGATAATTTAAAAAAGATGAAAGAAGATATAAAAAACGTAGAATACGGATTAGAGAAAATATTTGAAGGAGCACAAGATTTCTTGCCTCTTTTAGGAACTGATTACGTAGAATTTATTGTTGGAAACGCAAAACAAGCTGCCCACTTTTACAAAACAGCTTTTGGTTTTCAATCGCATGCTTACAAAGGTTTAGAAACTGGATGTAAAGAATATGCTTCTTACGTATTGAAACAAGACAAAATAAGACTTGTATTAACAACTCCACTTACTGCTGATTCTTGGATGAATGATCACCTTGCAAAGCATGGAGATGGAGTAAAAATTGTTGCTTTATGGGTAGAAGATGCTAAAAAATCTTGGGAAGAAACTACAAAAAGAGGTGCCAAATCATACATGGAGCCAACTGTAGAAAAAGATGAGCATGGAGAAGTTGTGAGAGCAGGAATTTACACTTACGGAGAAACAGTTCACATGTTTGTAGAGAGAAAAAACTACACAGGTGAATTTTTACCAGGGTATGAAAAATGGGAATCTGATTACAACCCAGAGCCAGTAGGATTGAAATTTATTGATCACATGGTAGGAAATGTAGGGTGGAATGAAATGGATACTTGGGTAAAATGGTACGAAGACGTAATGGGGTTTGTTAACTTCTTATCGTTTGATGACAAACAAATTACTACCGAATATTCTGCTCTTATGAGTAAAGTAATGAGTAATGGAAATGGTAGAATTAAATTCCCAATAAACGAACCTGCAGAAGGAATTAAAAAATCTCAAATTGAAGAGTATTTAGATTTCTATAATGGACCAGGAGTACAACATATTGCAGTTGCAACAAATGATATTTTGGATACAGTAGCAAAAATGAGAGCTAGAGGAATCGAGTTTTTATCTACACCTCCAGAAGAATATTACAAAGCTGTACCAGGAAGACTACAAGAGCACAATCATGAGTTAGGAGAAGATATTGAAAAATTGAAAGCTCTAGGGATTATGATTGATGCAGATGAAGAAGGGTATTTATTACAAATATTTACTAAGCCAATTGAAGACAGACCAACTTTGTTTTTTGAAATTATTCAAAGAATGGGAGCTAAAGGATTTGGTGCAGGAAACTTCAAAGCTTTGTTTGAATCTATTGAAAGAGAACAAGAAAAGAGGGGGACGCTTTAATCAATTAGCTAATATGCCAATTTTATAATTAGCTAATAAAAAATGAAATTTACTGATAGTCCAAAATATAAAGACAACATTATACTTAAACTTACATTTGAGTTTGCCGTTAGTGTTGTCTTATTTTCAGAATTATTGGATAAAAAAAATAAGCATATAATTGCTAAGCAAATATTACGTTCAGGAACTTCGATTGGTGCAAATGTGAAAGAAGCTCAAAATGCTGAAAGCAAAAAAGACTTTATCCATAAGTTGAAAATTGCCTTAAAAGAAGCTGATGAACTTGAGTATTGGTTATACATTTGCAATGAAATAGACACTTATGAAAATGCAGATGAGTTAATAGAAAAGTTAATTCCAATTAAGAAAATTTTGAATTCAATTATTTCGAAATCAAAAAATAACATGTAAATCATTAGCTAATTAGCCCATAAACTAATCAGCTCATTAAAACAATATGAACAGAGAAGAATTATTAGCCGCAATAGACAAAAAGTACGAAGCAATGGGTCAAAACCCAGATGTTCACTTATCAGGATTATTGCATGCAGAACCAATGACCTATTGGGATTTTGCAAATGTAGATGCTCTTTTGAGCTTGCAAATTCAAAGAACACAACTGAAAGATGAAATGGTATTTATCATGTATCATCAAGTAAATGAGCTGTTGTTTAAAATGATATTGTGGGAAATAGAGCAAATTGGTGAGGAGGAAAATATTAAGCCAGAAAAATTCACTATGCATCTTGGTAGAATTAGTCGTTATTTTGATGTTTTGGCCAATTCATTTACCGTAATGGGAGATGGTATGGAAAAAGAACAATACATGAAATTTCGTGATACTTTAACTCCTGCTAGTGGATTCCAAAGTGCTCAATATCGTAAAATAGAAATTTCTTCTACTGAATTAATCAACCTTATTGATTTAAGATTTAGAGACAATATAGACCGAGATACTCCTTATGAACATGCATTTGAACACATGTACTGGCAAGCTGCTGGAAAAGACTTCAAAACGGGTAAAAAGAATGCTTTGTTGGTGAATTTTGAAAAGAAATACAAACGTGAACTAATCGATTTTATGAAAGATTATAACACTGTAAATCTTTGGACGAAATTTAAACAATTACCAGACTCTTATCAAAAAGATTTATCTTTGGTTAACGCCATGCGTCATTACGATTACACGGTTAATATAAAATGGGTAATGCACCATTATCATGCTGCCGCCAAATACCTTGGTGCTGCTGCCGCAACCGGAGGTAGTGATTGGCATAAATACATGCATCCAAAATACCAGAAAAGAATTTTCTTTACTGATTTGTGGAGTAAAGAGGAGCAAGAAAACTGGGGTATAGATAACATTGAGGACTATAAAATACTGACGGAATTAAATTAAACACCATGATAAATTTTGAATACTTAGAAGCAAACAAAGAAAAATTGCGTGAAGAATACATGACCGCAAAACCCTTTCCTAGTATTGCAATTGATAACTTTTGTTACGAAGACAAACTGAATGCATTGGTAGATAATGTGCCAGACATTGAAACAAAAAGTGCCGATTATGCTTTCTCAAAAAATAAATTTGAGAAATCAAAAATTAAAGAAATTGCACCAGAATTTGAAGAGTTTCACAGAGAAATGACTTCTGATAGATTTAAAGATTTATTAAATTACATCACTGGAGAAGATGTATTTGTAGATCCCGATTTATATGGAGGAGGAATTCACCAAGGTAAAGAAGGTAGTTTCTTGGATATGCACGTAGATTTTAACTACCATCCTTTGAAACCTACTTGGTACCGTAACTTGAACATTCTATTGTATTTGAACAGAGATTGGAAAGAAGAATACGGAGGACATTTGAAATTGGAGCACAGTGAAACTGGAGAAAAAGCAGAGATTGGAGTTCCGTTCAACAGGCTAGCAATTATGCAATGTAGAGGTTATACTTTACATGGTTATGATAAAATAAATTTCCCTCCTGGAAAAGCTCGTTTATCTATGGCTACTTATGCGTTTTCTATTCATGAAAAACAACTAGAATCTGCAAGAACTACAAAATGGAAAGTAGATAAAAGTAATCCGGTAAAATACATTTTATCTAAACTTTGGGTACCAGCAGTAAAGGTTAAAAGTATCTTTTTTAAGAGTAAAACTGGGGATCATTAA
>CAXIAX010000011.1:0-44843 GCA_964021785.1 uncultured Flavobacteriales bacterium | reverse complement strand
CATTAGTTACATTAGAAGATGTGCCAGTAAGTGTAGGTCAACCAATCTTAAGTGGTGTTTCTCCAGTAGATACAATATCTTATTTAGGAGGGCCAACTAACGGAACTATCGAAATTGATACAACATTAACAGGAGAACCAACAGGAACAATAACTTACATTCCGAATCCAAACTATATTGGATTAGATACAGTAACAGTTGTTACTTGTAATGCAACACCAGTTTGTGATACAACAGTTGTTTTAATTACAGTGTTACCAGTAATGGATACATTACCAATTGTAATGCCAGAGGATAGTACTTACGAGTTATGTCCAAATGGATTATTGACCAACGTTTCTAACATAGGGACTACTTCAATATTATGTGGACCGAATCACGGAGCTAGAACAAGTATTAATGCAACAACAGGATGTGTGACTTATGTTCCAGATTCTAGTTATGTAGGAGTAGATACTTTATGTATCGTTATTTGTGATACTGTTGCAGGTCTTTGTGATACTACTTTAGTGCCAATCACAGTTGTACCAGTAAGAGATACTTTAACGAAATATATCAATGAAGATGACTCTGTTACATTGTGTGTGCCAGAACTTACAGATGTTGATTCTTTAGTTGGAATGAATACAATTTGTGGACCAACAAACGGAAGTGTTGAATTGGATACAACAACTGGTTGTATGAAATATGTAGCTGACGTTAACTTTGTTGGAATAGATACGGTATGTGTTGTGAAATGTGATGTGAACGGAGTATGTGATACTACGGTTGTAATTATATACACTGGACCAGTATTTGATACCATCCATAGAGTAACAAATGAAGATGTACCAGTTACGATTTGTCCTCCAGTTATTAGTAACTTAGGAAGTACAATTAATACAATTAGTACATATTGTGGTCCAAATCATGGGTCATTTGATTCAGTTCTTTCAACAGGATGCATTACTTATACTCCGGATACAAACTTCGTAGGAGTTGATACAGTGTGTATCGTTACTTGTGATGTTTTAGGAAACTGCGATACAACAATTGTTACAATTAATGTAATTCCAGTTAGAGATACAGTTCCATTAATTGTATTAGAAGATGATAGTATTGTATTATGTCCAGGAACAGATTCAACAACAGGTGTAGATATTCTAGGAACGGTAGTTGTTAATTGCGGACCTAACTTTGGGACGATTGCTAATATTGATCCAATAACAGGTTGTGTAACTTACAAACCATTACCTAACTTTGTTGGAGTTGATACTATATGTGTTATTGTAACAGATATAAATGGAGTAAGTGATACTTCTACGTATCCAATTAATGTTATTCCTGTAAGAGATACATTATATGATACTTTAAGTGTTATAGATTCAATTACTTATTGCATGCCAACAACTACAATGGTAGATAGTCTTGGAGGGGTTTCAATATTATGTTTACCTTCTTATGCAACAAGAACGAGAGTTGATTCTTCAACAGGATGTGTTACTTATGTTAGAGATTCTGCTTATGCAGGAAATGATACAATGTGTATTGTGATTTGCGATACTGCTGGGATTTGTGATACAACAACAACAATAATCACAGTAAATAGAATATTCGCACCATTTGATGTGATGAATGATACGATTTGTGAAGGTGTTTGTATAACTCTAGCTTCAGATACAATGCAGCCAGGAGTAATTTACAGAGTACATAGTCCAGTAGGAACTATTGTTGGAAGATTAAGTTCTCCAACTACAGTTTGTCCAACTACAGATACAACATTCTATGTAGAAGCTTACGATTCTATTACAGGAGTTGCTTCAGTATGGGATACGGTTACTATTCTTACTACACCATTCTTAAGTCCTGGTGTAAGTAGGTCAATAGTGTTATGTGAAACAGGAACATTGATTAATTTAATTGATAGTCTTGGAGGAACAGCTGACACTACTGGTACTTGGATGGATCCAACTACTGCGGCATTTGGAACAGGTTATCTTGGTGCTTATAATCCATTAACGGATGCGGCAGGAGTTTATACTTATACGATAGTTAATCCAGTTTGTCCAGATACGTCTGCAACAATTACAGTAACTAAATCTGCGGCTCCAAACCCAGGAATGTTTGATAGTATAGCATTGTGCCAAAGTGGTGCAGAGACTGACTTATTAAACAACTTACTTGGAACACCTGATGCAGGAGGTATATGGGCAGGTCCTTCACCAACAACTAATGGTGATTTGGGAACAATCAATCCATTTACTGCATTGAACGGTAATTACGTATACACTGTGTCTAAAGCAGGATGTGCTGATGATAGTTCTTATGTTAATGTTCATATTGATACAATTGAAAATGATGATATCAGAATGGATGATACAGCTCTATGTAAAGGATTGGAGTCTGCTCAAGTTTATATTATGGGAGCAACAGGAGGAACATTCTCTACTAATGCAGCTCCTTCAGATAACTTGATCATTAATCCAACAACAGGTTTATTATCATTCTCAAACAGATTACCATTTATTACAAATAGTGGTTCGTATGAAGTTTACTACACAACTGGAGGTCCTTGTCCAGAAACTGATACAATCACAATTACAATGAAAGTTTATGGTGATGGATGTCAAGTAGAGATACCTCAATTTATCTCTCCAAATGGAGATGGTAAGAATGATGTACTTATCATACCAGGAATTGAAGAGTTCCCGAATAATGTGTTAAGAATATTTAATAGATGGGGTAACGTAGTTTACGAGAAAAAAGGATATGATAATTCTTGGAACGGAACACCAAACGTAGATAAAGGAGTGAATAAATTAATTGGAAGTGGAGAAAAACTTCCAGTAGGAACTTACTTCTACATCTTTGAGTCGGGAGACGAAAGATATCCAGCATTTAGCGGATATGTTTATGTCAAATAAAAGACAATAACTTATACTACAAAAGCCACCTCATATTATGAGGTGGCTTTTTTTATTTTAGGCAATAAACAATCACTTTCTTGATAGTTGTTGACTAATTTCATACTTTAGATTTTTAAAACATAACATCCCAATTTAACATGGTAAAAGATATTACATCAGAACAGTCAATAGAATTAGAAGATAAATACGGAGCTCATAATTATCATCCACTTCCGGTAGTTTTGGATAGAGGAGAAGGAGTTCATGTATGGGATGCTGAAGGGAAAAAATATTATGATTTTTTGTCTGCATATTCAGCAGTGAATCAAGGTCACTGTCATCCAAAAATCACGAAAGTACTAATTGAACAAGCTCAAAAATTGACGCTTACTTCAAGAGCATTTTACAATACTGCTTTAGGTAAGTATTCTCAATTTATGTCAGAGTATTTTGGATACGATAAAGTATTACCAATGAATACCGGAGCAGAGGCAGTTGAAACAGCAATTAAATTGGCTAGAAAATGGGCTTATACTCACAGGTCTATTCCTCAAGATTCAGCAAAGATAATTGTATGTGAACAAAATTTTCACGGAAGAACAACAACAATAGTTTCTTTTTCTAGTGATCCAGATGCGTTTAAAGGTTACGGACCATTCACACCAGGATTCATAAAAATACCATACAATGATTTAGATGCATTGAAAAGTGCTTTTGAAAATAACGATAATGTTATTGGATTTATGGTAGAACCCATTCAAGGTGAAGCGGGAGTTGTAGTTCCAGATGAAAATTATTTGAGTAATTCTCAAAAAATATGTACTGAGAACAATGCTTTATTCATTGCAGATGAAGTTCAGACAGGAATAGCAAGAACAGGAAGATTATTGGCTTGTGACTATGACGAGTTTAAACCAGATATTTTAGTATTAGGAAAAGCACTTTCGGGAGGAGCTTTACCAGTTTCTGCAGTATTGGCAAATGACGAAATTATGCTTTCTATTAAGCCAGGAGAACATGGTTCTACTTATGGAGGTAATCCATTAGCTTGTGAGGTTGCAATTGCAGCTTTAGAGGTGGTGAAAGAAGAGAACTTATCAGAAAGAGCTTATGAGCTTGGAGAACTGTTTAGAAAGGAAATGAACGAGTTTATTAAAGAAAACGAATTAGTTAACTTAGTAAGGGGGAAAGGATTGCTAAATGCAATTGTAATTAACGATACGGAAGACAGTAAAACTGCTTGGAACATTTGTATGAATCTTAAAGATAATGGATTGTTGGCAAAACCAACTCACGGAAACATTATCAGATTTGCTCCGCCATTGGTCATAACTAATGAAGAATTAATGGATTGTATCGATATTATTAAAAGAACAATTACAGAATATAAAGCATAGAATAAAAAAAAGTAAAATAAATCGCACATTCTTTTTATTAATCAAAAAAATGTTTAATTTTGCATCCGTTCAATGACAAAATAGTGAAAGAAGCTCAATTTTAGAGCATCATCTTTATAGATGATATTAGGGTGTTAAACCTTTCTTTTACTTTTAATATATTTAAAATGCCAAACCACAGGTTCTGCATGTCGGCAGAATTATTGTGAATCTAGTAGTGCAAACTACTAGAAATGCTCGAGTGGTGGAATTGGTAGACACGCAAGACTTAAAATCTTGTGTCCCCTGGGACGTACGGGTTCAAGTCCCGTCTCGAGTACTAAAAGCCTCTGTTAATCGTAAGATTGACAGAGGCTTTTTTTTTGCTTTAAACTGAAATTTGCTTTGATTGTAATAGTTAAATTAATATTAATTCAATCAATATCGATAGTAATAATTTGCATGTTAATAGTAATACTATTACATTTGTGTGTAAATTTTTAATATATGAAACGAATACTTCAAAATGTAAATTTAACTATCAATGAGAAAGTATATCTAAAAGATCCTGAATCCAGTGAGTTGGGAAGAAATATTATAGCTGGTGCTGTAGATTTAATAGATGAAATTGGATTTGAGAATTTTACTTTCAAGAAATTATCTATTAGTATTAAATCTTCAGAGGCTTCTATTTATAGATATTTTGAAAACAAACACAGTATACTTTTATACCTAATGATTTGGTATTACGAATGGTTGCAATATAGGTTGGTGTTTAAAATAACCAACATTGATTGCTCAGAGGATAAACTAAAAAGAGCTATCTCGTTATTGACTTCGGAGATTGAAGAAGATTCTGATTTCTCTTACATCAATCAAATAAAACTTGATAGAATTATAAGTACTGAGTCATCTAAGATTTATTTGAATAAAAGCGTAACCAAAGATAATGCAGAAGGATTCTTTAAGTCTTATAAAGATTTAGTGCAAAGGGTGAGTGATATAATTTTGGAGGTAAATCCAACTTATAAATATCCTCATATGTTAGTCTCTACGATAATTGAAGGAGCTCATCACCAAAGATTTTTCTCTCGTCATTTACCAAAACTTACAGATGTTCATGAAGGAGAAGATTCAATTGTTTCTTTTTACTTAGAACTGGTTAAAAAAGTACTTTAATAATGGAATCTACAAATAAATTAAACTCAATGGAATCAAATTCTATGAAAACACCTATGGAAAGGTTTTGGGCATTACTTAAGCCAGATCAAAAAGAAATTCGAAATGTATACTTCTATTCTGTTTTTAATGGATTGGTGTCACTTTCTTTACCCATAGGAATACAAGCTATTATTAATTTAATTCAGGGAGGTCAAATTAGTACTTCTTGGTTTGTGCTTGTACTTTTTGTTATTGGAGGTATTGCTTTTTCTGGTTATTTACAAATTAGCCAATTAAAGATTACTGAGAATTTACAACAGAAAATATTTAGTAGAGCAGCTTTTGAGTTTGCTTACCGAATCCCTAAAATAAAACTAGAGGCTTTGTATAAGCATTACGCTCCAGAGTTAATGAATCGGTTTTTTGATGTAGTATCAGTACAAAAAGGATTATCTAAAATTTTAATAGATTTCTCTATGGCTTCTATTCAGGTTTTGTTTGGACTTCTATTGCTTTCGCTTTATCATCCGTTTTTTATCTTCTTTAGTTTAATCTTATTATTTCTTCTCTTTATTATTTTTAAATATACTGCAAAGAAAGGACTGATAACAAGTTTGAAGGAATCTAAACATAAATACAATGTGGCAAATTGGCTACAAGAGGTTGCCAGAACTCACATAACCATAAAGCTGGCCGGAAAGACAGATTTACCTGTGCAAAGGGTAGATGAAGCTACAGGCGAATACATAAATGAGAGGGATGCGCATTTCAAAATATTGATGCAACAATACTTTTTAATGGTGGGATTCAAAGTTGTAGTTGGTGCAGGTTTGTTGATTGTGGGAAGTATCTTGGTTGTGGAACAACAAATGAATATTGGACAATTTGTGGCTTCAGAGATTATTATTTTATTGGTGTTAAGTTCTGTAGAAAAATTGATTCTTAGTTTAGAAACCATTTATGACGTGTTGACTTCTTTAGAAAAAATAGGTCAAGTGACAGATTTGGAATTGGAAGATAGCGAAGGGATGATAATCGATAATAATGAGAAATTAGGGTATGACGTAGAGATTTCTAACTTAACTTTTTCGTATCCATTTACAAGTAAAACAATTTTCGAAGATTTATCACTTCATGTAAAAGCAGGTGAAAAGGTCTTGATTTCAGGTAAAAATGATTCAGGAAAATCAACTTTACTTTCGTTACTTACTGGGTTGTATCCTTCTCAAAAAGGTTATGTGGCTTATGACGGAATCCCTTTGGGAAATTTAGATATTCAAAACTTAAGATCCAATATAGGTGATTGCTTAATGGAAGAATTATTGTTTGAAGGTACTTTGTTGGAGAACATAAGTATTGGGAGAGAGAAGGCGACTTTCGAAAATGTGAAGTGGGCTATTGAAAGCTTAGGCCTGGGAGATTTTGTAAAGAGTTTGCCAAATGGATATAACACAATAATTGATTTACAAGGGAAGCAATTTTCTAAGGGGATTATTGATAGGTTGCTACTAGCCAGAAGTATTGCCGATAAACCTAAAGTACTGCTGATAAAAGATTCTTTTGGCTCTTTTTTACCAGAAAGGAAAGAAGCTATTATTGATTTTATTACTCAGCAACCTTGGACATTGTTTATTGCTTCTCAAGACGTATTTATTAGAGAAAAAGTAGATAGAGTGGTAGAGATAGAGAATAAATCACTAACAATTAAAAAATAGTATCATGTTAAATATTTCAACAAACAGTATCAAAGAAAAAATTGACACGAAAAAGTATAAAACTCTTCATAGGGTTGAACAAAAAACAAGTTCAAGAGTATTGGCAAAAATTCTTGTAATTGGCTCTGTTGTGTTTCTTATAGCTTTATTTCTTCCTTGGACACAGAATGTGCGTTCGCTAGGAAGTGTAACTACTCTTAAGCCGAATCAAAAGCCACAAACGATAAATTCTGCCATTTCTGGAAAAATTGAAAAATGGTATGTACAAGAAGGGGATGTGGTAAAGAAAGGCGATACAATTGCTCAATTATCTGAAATTAAAGCAGAGTATTTGGATCCAGAAATCCTAAATAATACCAAAGAGCAGTTGGATTTGAATGTGAGTAAATCTAATTCTTATAAGAATAAAATTGTGTCGCAGAATAGTCAGTTGAGAGCATTAAAAAATCAGAGAGATTTAAAACTGCAGCAAAATCAGATTAAACTGAATCAAATTAAATTGAAAATTGAGAACGACAGCATGCAATATATTGCCTCTAGTGCAGATTACAAAACAGCATTGGATCAATACAACAGGATGGATAGTTTGTACAGGATGGGACTTAAGTCTTTGACAGATTTGGAAAAAAGGAATTTGAAAAGGCAAGAAACAAATGCTTATTTAATTTCTGCAAAAAACAAATGGGTGAATACGAAGAGTGATTTTATTAATCTACAAATAGAGAATGCGAATATTAGAACAGAGTATGAAAATTACGCATCTAAAATTAATGCGGATATCTATACCTCTTTAAGTAATCAATTAGAAACGGAGTCCTCTGTAAGTAAGTTGAAAAACAAATATTCTAATGTCTCAATAAGGCAAGGGATGTATTATATTCTTGCTCCACAAGATTGTAATATTACAAAAACATTCTTCTCAGGAATTGGAGAAACGGTAAAAGAAGGGAGTAAGTTGGTGAGTATTATGCCAAGGGATTATCAGTTGGCTATAGAATTGTACATAGCTCCTTTAGATTTGCCATTGATAGAGATAGGAAGCGAAGTTCAGATTCAATTTGATGGATGGCCGGCAATTGTTTTTTCTGGATGGCCAGATGCAAGTTATGGAACTTACCAAGGAACTGTGTATGCCATAGATCAGTTTATAAGTGAAAATGGAAAATATAGAGTGCTGGTAAGAGAGGATGCTGATTTTCATGAATGGCCCAAAGCATTGAGGTTTGGAGGAGGAACTTCTAACCTGATGATGTTGAATAATGTGCCAATATGGTATGAGTTGTGGAGAAATATTAATGGATTTCCTCCAGATTTTTATACAGCAAACCAAACGAACAAGAACCAAAAACAAACAAAATGAAAAGGATTTTATTAATCGCATTATTGCTACCCTTTTTTGTTCTTTCTCAAGAGAAAGTATTCGATTACGAAGAGTTTATCGAGATTGTGAAAGCACATCATCCCATTGCATATCAATCTGGATTACAATTGGAAAAAGGGGAGGCTTATTTGCAAAAAGCAAAAGGAGGATTTGACCCCAAATTGGATGCTGGGATTGATCAAAAATACTTTAAGGATAAAATGTATTACAGTCACCTTAATTCTAAACTGAAGGTGCCTACTTGGTTTGGGATTACTGCGCAAGCTGGTTATGAAAATAACGAAGGTGTTTATCTTAATCCTGAATATAACTCGCCTGATAATGGTTTGTTTAATGCAGGACTTTCTATTACACTAGGAAAAGGATTGTTTATTGATGAAAGAAGAGCTGAGTTGAAGCAAGCAAAAATTTACTTGAATAGCAGTGAGTTGGAGCAGAAAATAATACTTAATCAACTTATATATAATGCATCTCTTACTTATTGGAAATGGAAATCATCTTATTTGAAACTTCAAATTTATAGGGAGGCTATAGCCAATGCTCAAATAAGATTTGAAGGAGTGAAACAGAGTGTGCAATTGGGAGATAAGCCTGCAATTGATACCGTAGAGGCAAAAATAATTATTCAGAATAGGCAGTTAAATTATCGCCAGGCAGAGTATGTGTTTAATAACATAAGGCAAAAAATGAATGTTTATTTATGGCAATCGGGTTTTATACCATTGGAGCTAGACTCATTGGCTGTGCCCAATAAAGTAATGAGTTACAATGAGAATCTAAGTTTCTTTAACGATTCATTGATAGAAAATCATCCGGAATTATTGCTGTACCAAAACAAGATTGAGATTCAAAAAATAGACAATAGGCTACAGAAAGAAGCATTAAAGCCTACTTTGAATTTAAGTTATGATTTTATAAATGAGCCTATTGGTAATAATCCTTTTGTGGAGTCTAATTTGAATAATTATAAATGGGGAGCAACATTTTCTTATCCGCTTTTTATCAGAAAAGAAAGAGCTAACATAAAGTTATCTGAAATAAAAATGAAAGAAATTGGAGCTAGTAATGAGTTGAAGAAGGCATCTATTAAATACAAGATTCAAGCAATAGATGGGAATATTAAAAACCTTGCAGATCAATTGGCTATTGCGAATGCTACCATAAAAAACTACGACAGATTATTTGTGTCAGAAAACACATTGTTTACTATAGGAGAAAGCTCGGTTTTTATGATGAACTACCGAGAGAGCGCTTTGATAAAATCACAATTGAAAGCGGTAGAGATATACGAGCAGTTATTATCAAACACGCAAGAATATAAATATCAGTTGTTCTCGGAATAACGAGTTTGAATAAAAAACCCTCTGTAAATCATTCGATTCACAGAGGGTTTTGTTTGTTGTGGTAAGCTTTAATTAAGTATTCCCAATTACATATAATTGTTCAAGGTTTGGAGATTCTGCTCCACCATTTGCTTCTAGTGTAATTGCAAAGGCATCAACTTTATTAATGTCAATTTTTCTCACTTCAGAGATCAATGAATTTTTATCTAAAGTTCCCAAACTTACAGGAGTTCCATCTACTAATCCCCAAAGTTGGTATTGAGTTTCGGCAGTAGGTTTTGGTAATTCATCTTGTATGATTACAATTTCAGATGTTGTTTTTCTCCAAAATATTCTCACTTTAGAATCTGGGCTAACGGGTGTTCCGGCTAATTGAAATGAGCTTGTAGAATTACTGGCCAATAATTGTTCTCTATTTTGTATTTCAACAATGGTTTCTTGAAGTTTAGAATTAGAGTCTGCATTAGAATTTAACTCCTTACGTAACTCTGCCAATTCTGTGTTGTTCGTATTGGTTAATCTGTTTTGATAAGCAAATAAACCAACTAACAATAGGATAGAGGCTGCCATTCCGTATTTGTAGAAGTTTTGTTTCTTAGGAAGACTTATTATTTCGGCTTCATTCTTTTGTTCAGGTTCTGTAATTTTAAGCTTAGGAGAGTTTTTTAATGCTCCCATAATTTTTGCTTTCACCTCTGGTGGAGGAGTTACAGCAATAGAGCGCACATATTTTTCCATCCCTTCTTGGATAGAAGTAAGCTCTGTTTTAATCTCTGGATATATGGAGGAAATACACTCAACTTCCCTAATTTCTTGAGATGAGGCAGTTCCTAACACATAACTTTCTAGTATGCCAGATTCTATATATTGTTTAATATCCAAGTTGCTAGTATTAAGGTGAAATAATCTTTTAATTCAAGTATTGCTGTTCTTGAGCGTGTCTTTACAGTTCCCAATGGGATGTTTAATTCATCAGAGGTTTCTTGTTGTGTATATCCTCTAAAGTATAAATATTCTATAATTTCTCTCTTTTCAGGAGATAATTTGTCCAAAATATCTTCCAGTCCTATAACCTCAGGGTTAATTTCTAGAGATGAATTGGTCGGTTTGTTGTTGTGTATAGATTCATAACCTTTTAAGGTTCTTTGGTTCTTTCGTATAGAGTCAATCGATTTGTTTCTACAAATGTTGAGCATCCAAGTAAACAAAGTTCCTTTTTCTGGGTTATAGGTTTCTATCTTTTCCCAAATTTTTACAAAACACTCTTGCAAAATATCTTGTGCTAAATCGTCTTGTTTAATTATTTTTAAAATCAATCCGTAAAGAGCATCCGAATATTTATCGTAAATGATAGAGAATGCTTCTGTATCACCACTTTTTATTCTATCTATGAGTTGCTCCGTAGTGCTTTTTGTAGCTGTTTCTATCATTGATTGGTTTAGTAGTTGTTCACTAAGATACTTAATTTATATAAAGTTTAGTTCCTAATAAAAAAAATCCTGTTGGTTTGTAACAACAAGATTTTTATAGTATTTGCAAAAGATAAAAGCCTTAATCTTATCTCGCAAATGATCCTAATAAAACATAGGTTGTTGGGTCTGTAGTAGACATAGCTTGAAGTGGATCATGCACTACAAAGAATCCATCATAGGTAGTTGTGATTTCAGTATATGTTTTTGTGCTAATTTGGCTGTTGTAAGTAGTACCGCCATTTCCTAGAACTTGCATTACACATACATCTGTATTTGGGGATTCATTGTATGGTGTATTGTTAGGAGTTGTAGTTGGGTCTGCCTTGTCATGAGAGTGTACGTTATAAGTTTGTCCCATAAGTGAGTTGTTCAAAGTTACAGTAACTCTGCTTTCTCCATTTCCTAGTTCTTGAACATTTATTTCACTGCTTAAGTTTGTAGCATGTGTTCCATTATAGGCAAATGCCGCAGCCACTTGTCCTGTATTAAATGCATAATTAAAAGTTCCTCTTGCCAATCCACTTGCAGCTTGTGTCCTTGCAAATGCTCCAACAAATAAATAAGTAGAAATATCTACCGTAGACATTGCTTGTAATGGATCATGTACTACAAAAAATGCATTGTATGTATTAATGATTTGGTCATAAGTCATGGTAGAAGTTTGAGAAACTGAAACGCTTCCTCCATTTCCTGTTACCATTTTTACAAATACATCACTGTTTGGAGACTCATTGTATGGAGTTCCATTTGGAGTAGTTGCAGGATCTGCTGCATCATGAGCATGAATGTTGTAAGTTTCTCCACTTATCGTGTTGTCTAAACTTACAGTTATTATTGCTTTTCCGTCCGTAGCTTCCGCAACTTTTATGGTTGCTGTCAAGTTATCTCTGTGTGTTCCTTTATAAGGAGCAGTAGGCACTACTTGCCCGTTATTAAATTCATAAGAGAAAGAAGAATTGTTAGCTACGGGTGTAGCAGGTTCCATTGTGTCGTCTTCTTTTTTGCAAGAAGAAAGTCCAAGGCCTAGCGAAAGTATCAGAGCTGATGCTATTGTTTTTGTAAATGTTGTCGTTTTCATAATTGTTTTTTTTATTGATTAATTTCGAATTCAACATACATACGCCTTCCTTTTAGTTTTGGATTTTATTATATTGAAATTAATTTATAACAAGCTCTAAACTATATAAATAAATTATTTATTAGCGCAAAAAAAAAGCCTTCCCCAGAATTAAATTCTAGGGAAGGCTTTTAAATTTGATTCCAATTTGAATTAGCTAGCCATTTTGATTTTTGCATTAATCAATTCGTTCCAAGCTTCTATAGATTGTAATTCTCCACTTAGGTCCATGTTTTTTTGTTTGTCGTAAAACTCCAAAGAAACTATAGATTCAGTTTTGTCTTTTGGAAAAAGATTCAAATTCAGGTGTTCAGTTACTTTATCGCCAGTTCCATTTGTTCTTGAGGTGTTGGCTAATTCACATTTTTTTATCTTAGAAAGATCTATCGCCTGAAGATTTTTGTTGTCAAGGGATTGATGAAACAAAAAATTATCGTTTTCATCTAATCCTATAGCAAAATTCCCGCAATACTCATCTTTGGTAATTTTGTGATTCTGCGAAGCCGCTATGGTTTTTAATCCCATTAATGCAATTTTTTCCTTTTTCTTTCTGTTCATGCTTGTGATTATAAATGGCAATGCTACTACTAGTGCACAAATAAGCCCAATTACGTCTATTCCTAAATTCATTTTTTATCGTTTTAATAATTTATACATTGATTTATTGGTGATTTAAAATTATAAATCACAGTTGTTTCGAGCAGTTTATGAACTACCCAAAGAGTTAAATATCAAATGCAGGAATTACCAAAAATTATGAAAAGGATAAATAAGGTCGGCCTTTCGACTTCTTATTAGCTTGTTTTGAAAGCCATTCAAATACTGTTTGAATACAGCATTAATTCTCAATTGATTTGCAAACGAAGCGGAGCAATACCAATTGTAAGGTAATTTGAACGAGTAATTTGTTAAGTCGGTAGATTCTTGAACTAAATTCTCCGATTGAGAGGTGTATAAATATCGCCCTTCCCAATGAGTGGAAGAATATTTATCTTGCTCTGTAGCGTCTCCAGAAGAATATGAGTTATACAATATAGATGCATTCCCTGTTAATCCAAAACAATAGATGGAGATAAGGAGTATTACACTAAAAACTGGGTTCTTTTTCATTCCTAACGCAAAAATTACAATTCTCTATTCTTTGAGTGTTACACAAAAGAATGATTAAAGTTAGATTATATTTTTTTATTAATAAATGAAAAAAAGTAATAATTGTGGTTCATTTTGAGATTTGCGTCATTTTTTTTTCCTTCCTATGATCTATATATGTCAATATGGGTGAAAAATACGTAGCACAATTAAGGTTAATCAGTTTTGTTTTTCCCAAAACAGGAATTAAACCTCCCGTTTTGGGATATTTTAAGTTTGACACGAGTGTTAAGCAGTAGTAAATGAGCTATTTAGTGTTTTGGCACGAATTGGGTATAAGAAGAATCAAGGAACACAGAAACAACCTATATGATTTAGGCTTTCTAATTAATCCTTAAAAAGAACACTTATAAAAATTTATTATGAAAATCAAAAACGTATTATTCACACTAGCAATCGGAGTTATTTCAACATCATCATTTGCACAAGACAACAACACAGATGCACACAATGTATCGGTAACAATTCCAGAAGTAGCATTATTAGATTTAGAAGCATCCTCAGGAACTTCAATTTCTCTTGCGCCAACTGCGCCAACAGAAGCAGGATTGGCAGCAGATTTCTCAACAGCTAGAGATAACAGTATTTGGATTAACTATTCGTCTATAGTAGGAAGTACAACAGAGCCATCAAGAAATGTATCTGTACAAATTACATCAGGGGCATTGCCAAGTGGAGTAGCATTAAGAGTTACACCATCTACAGATGCAGGACAAGGAGAAGGAACAATGGGAGCAGTAGGAACATCTGCAATTACATTGGGAACAACAGCACAAAATGTAGTAACAGGAATAGGAAGTGCATACACTGGAGACGGAGTTGCAAAAGGACATAACTTAGTTTATAAATTAGATCAATTGCCAGGAGCTTTTGGAAGATTAGATTTTGATCAAAGTAGTACTTTGGTAATTTCTTATACTCTTTCGGATAACTAGTATTTAATATTAACAAAAAAAATCCCAAAGAGTTTAATCTCTTTGGGATTTTTTTTGGGTTAAACAGGAATTTTTATTTAACAATAAAACCATTATATTTAAATAAAAATTAGAACCTTGCATGAAAATATTTTTAGTTGAAGATGATGATTGGTTTGCAAAAACTACTAAATATCATCTGGAGTTAAATCCAGATTATGAAGTTTTTGTTTTTAAAACAGGAAAATCTGTACTTAAAGAATTGTATCAAAATCCCAATGTGATTTTGATAGATTATAATCTGCCAGACTATAAAGGGGATGTTTTGCTGAAAGAAATATTAGAAAAAAATTCAACTGTTGCCTGTGTCGCAGTTTCGGCTCAAGAAGATATTGAGGTAGCAATTAGTTTATTGAAGGAAGGAGCTTTTGATTACATTGTAAAAAATGAGAATACAAAAGATAGGTTATGGCTTACCATGAATAGAATTGCTGAAAGAAATGAACTAAAAGAAGAAATTATAACTCTACAGCAAGAAGTGAAAGAGAAATATGATTTTGGAAAAATAATAAAAGGAAATAGTAAAGCAATACAAGGCGTATTTAAGATGATTGAAAAATCTACCTTAAGTAATATTACAGTTTCGGTTACGGGAGAAACAGGTACCGGAAAAGAATTGGTAGCAAAAGCAATTCACTTTAATTCTAATAGAAATAAAAAACCTTTTGTAGCTGTAAATGTGGCTGCAATTCCTGAGAACTTAATTGAGAGCGAATTGTTTGGTCATGAAAAAGGCGCTTTTACAGGAGCCGAAAAACAAAGAATAGGGAAGTTTGAAGAAGCAAATAATGGAACTATTTTTCTGGATGAAATAGGCGAAATGGATTTGAATATGCAATCTAAATTGCTGCGTGTATTACAAGAAAGAGAGCTGATAAGGTTAGGTGGGAGTAAAACAATAAAAATAGACATTAGAATAATAATAGCGACTCATAAAAATTTATTGGAAGAAGTGCAAAAAGGAAACTTTAGAGAAGATTTATATTACAGATTATACGGACTTCCTATTGTACTGCCCCCATTAAGAGAAAGAGAGAATGATATTTTGTTATTGGCAAAGTTTTTTTCTGATGAGTTTTGCAAGGAAAATGGAATGAAGAAAAAAACAATAAGTGCAAAGGCGCAAGAAAAGTTACTTTCTTATAGTTTTCCTGGAAATATTAGAGAATTAAAAGCAGGAATAGAATTATCTACATTGATGTGTGATGGGGATGAAATAAAGCATACGGATATAAACTTTGTGAGAGGAAAATCCATAGAAGGAATCTTAAAAGAAGAAATGACATTGAAAGAATATGAGATTTCTATCATAAATTTCTATTTGCAAAAGTATAACGACAATGTGCTAGAGGTGGCTAAAAAATTAAACATAGGTAAATCAACAATATACAGGTTGTTGAAAGACGATTAAAAAAACTTATATGAAAGGAATTGTATTCACTGAATTCTTGGACATGGTCGAAGAGAAATTTGGACTAGAGGTGGTTGATAATATTATTACAAAATCTCAAGTTAAATCTAATGGGGTATATACCTCAATTGGTACTTACCCGCACAATGAAATTATTCAATTAGTTACTCAGTTATCAATAGAAATAGATGTTGAGGTTCCGGTATTAGTAAAAACCTACGGTAAATATTTGTTTGGGACATTTAATAAATCATATCCTTCATTTTTTGAACAGTGCGATAATGCATTTGATTTTTTAGAAAACGTAGAAAGTTATATTCATCCTGAAGTAAGGAAAATTTATCCAGATGCTGAACTACCTAAGTTTGATACGAGAAAAATTACCGAAACTGAACTGGAAATGATATATACTTCGCCAAGAAAAATGTTTGCTTTGGCCGAAGGACTAATAGAAAAAACACTTGTGTATTATCAAGAAACAGGAACTGTATCTCATGAATTAATAGAGGAAGATGGATCTGTAGTTAAATTTAGTATCATACTACATGGATAAAGAAGTATATATACGCGCACTTGCAAGAGAGAGGGAAGCTAGAAAAGAAGCCGAACGAATCTTAGAAGAGAAAGCGCTTCAGTTATTTGAAAGCAATAAAAAACTGAACGACTTATTAAAAACACAAACCAATGACCTTAATAAGACAAAAGAAAAGTATCAAAATATATTTGAAACGGCTTTTGATGGTATAGTATTCATTTCTAAAGAAGGAGATATTATAGATTATAACAGGACTTTCAAAGAAATGTTGGGCTATAATGAAGAGGAAATGAAAAACGTGAGTATTTCTACTTTGGTTCATCCAGATGACATTGAAAAATCACAACATTATATTACTCAGTTAAATAAAAATGGGTATTACAAGGATTATAGAGGAAGAATTTTTGGGAAAGATAAAAAGATAATTCATATAGAAGTGAACTCAATAGCCTTGAGAGAAGATGGGGAAATTGTGGGATCTATAGATGTAGTGAGAGATATATCAGGAAGAATTGAAACAGAGAATTTACTTTTTGCTGCAGGGCAAAGATTCAATGCTCTTTTTGAGAATTCTCCATTGGGAATTGTAATTAATTCTATGAATGGCGAATACTTAGATGTAAATACCAGTATGTTAAATATTCTTGGGTATTCCAAAGAAGAATTGTTAAGTACTAAGCTTTATGATATTGTTCATTTGGATGAATGGGAAGATTTAAAAAATAAAATCTTTGAGATTAGAGAAGGAAATAAAGCTCATCAAAGTCTCGAAAATCGATTTAAAAATAAACAAGGAGAATTGGTGTGGGTGAAAATTACAGCCACAATTATAGAAGATATGCATGGAGGCCAAACTCAAATTGTTTCTTTGGTAGAAGATATTACCGCCTGGAAAGTATCTAACATGCTTTTGGAAGAGAATGAAGAGAAATGGCGTCATGTAATTAATAACATGGAGCTTGGGTTAATGGAGGTAGATATTGATGGAAAAGCAACTAGAGTATATGATAGATTTTGTGAATTGACAGGCTATAGCAGAGAAGAGTTATTAGGAGAAATCCCACTAGATGTATTAGTGCAAGATAAAAAGTATAGAGATATTTTTAAAAAGAACTTAGCAATAAGGCAACAAGGAAAAAACAGTACTTATGAGTTGGAAATAACCAAAAAGAATGGTGAAAGTGCTTGGCTATTGATAAGTGGTGCGCCTTTAAAAGATGAAAAACAAAATACAATAGGTTCTATAGGAATACATATGGATATTTCGCCAAGGAAAAAAATGCTTCACGATTTAGAATTGGCAAAAAAAATGGCAGAAGAATCATCTAAAGCCAAAGAAAATTTCTTGGCAAATATGAGTCATGAAATAAGAACTCCCATGAATGCCGTAATAGGTATGACAAGGTTACTTAAAGAAAGTAAAAGCGAATTTGAAAAAACAAAATATTTAGATGCGATAGAAAGTTCGTCTCAAAATTTATTGGTCATTATAAATGATATTTTGGATATATCTAAAATAGAAGCCAATAAGCTAGAGTTAGAAGCGATTCCATTTAGTCTTTCTAAAGTACTGAATGATTTAGAGCAGTTACTTTCTTATAAAACAGAAGAAAAAGGAATTCTATTAACCTTTAATATTGACAAAGAAATTCATACAAACCTTATTGGGGATTCAATAAGACTTTCTCAAATCTTGACAAACTTATTGAGTAATGCAATAAAATTTACCAAGGAAGGGCAAGTGAAATGCGAAGTGACAATCCTAGAGGATTATAAAGATAAAGTGAAGCTAAAATTCGTTATTTCTGATAATGGAATAGGAATATCACACGAAAAGCTAGAGAAAATATTCGAGAGTTTCACCCAAGAGGATCAAACAACCTCAAGAGAATTTGGAGGAACTGGACTAGGATTGACTATTACCAAAAATCTAGTTGAATTACAAGGAGGTAAAATTTCTGTATCGAGTAAAAAAGGAGAAGGAACAAGTTTTGATTTTGATCTTACTTACCTCAAGAATTTCGAGGAAGTGAAAGATGTAAAGGAAGAAGTGAAAATACAGAATCTTCTTAAGATGAGGGAGAAAAAAGTATTGTTGGTAGAGGATCATGAGATAAATAAATTATTGGCAGTTACGATTTTATCCAATTGGAAGATGAATGTAACTCATGCTTACAATGGGCAAGAAGCCATAGATTTATTGAAAACAGAAGAGTTTGATGTAGTTCTTATGGATGTTCAAATGCCAGTTTTGGATGGCTTGTCGGCAACTAAAATTATTAGAGAAATGAATATATCTACTCCTATAATTGCATTAACTGCAAATGCCATAAAAGGTGATCAGGAGAAGTGTCTTAATGCAGGGATGAACGACTATGTATCTAAACCGATAGAGCCATCTACATTGTTTAACAAAATAATATTTTATATAAATGACGGACAGTAAACTATACAGCCTTGCCTATTTACAAGATGTATCGGGAGGAAACGAGGAATTTATAAAGCAAATGATTTCCCTTTTTTTGGAGATAACACCTCCTCAAATACAAGAATTAAAAGAGGGGATAGATACAATTGATTTTGAAGGAATAGGAAAAGTGGCTCACGGAATGAAACCATCTATAATTCAAATGAAAATTAAGTCAGGAGAGTCATTAATTAAGCAAATTGAAACAGAATCGAAACAAGCAAATGATATAGAGGCTTTGTCTCAGTATATTTTAGAGTTGGAAAATACCCTAGAAAAAGTATTTATTCAATTAGAAAATGAATTGAAATAATGGTTTAGAGTTAAGTAATAGGTAATTAATGTCCCAAAATAGGAGTCAAACCTCCCATTTTGGGACATTTTGAGTTTGGCACGAGTGTTAATCAGTAGTAAATGAGCAATTTAGTGTTTTGGCACGAATTGGGTATAAGTAGAATCAAGGAACACAGAAACAACCTATATGATTTAGGCTTTCTAATTAATCCTTAAAAAGAACACTTATAAAAATTTATTATGAAAATCAAAAACGTATTATTCACACTAGCAATCGGAGTTATTTCAACATCATCATTTGCACAAGACAACAACACAGATGCACACAATGTATCGGTAACAATTCCAGAAGTAGCATTATTAGATTTAGAAGCATCCTCAGGAACTTCAATTTCTCTTGCGCCAACTGCGCCAACAGAAGCAGGATTGGCAGCAGATTTCTCAACAGCTAGAGATAACAGTATTTGGATTAACTATTCGTCTATAGTAGGAAGTACAACAGAGCCATCAAGAAATGTATCTGTACAAATTACATCAGGGGCATTGCCAAGTGGAGTAGCATTAAGAGTTACACCATCTACAGATGCAGGACAAGGAGAAGGAACAATGGGAGCAGTAGGAACATCTGCAATTACATTGGGAACAACAGCACAAAATGTAGTAACAGGAATAGGAAGTGCATACACTGGAGACGGAGTTGCAAAAGGACATAACTTAGTTTATAAATTGGATAAATTACCAGGAGCTTTTGGACAATTAGATTTTGATCAAAGTAGCACATTAGTAATTTCTTATACACTTTCAGATAACTAAAAAGAGGTTAAGTGGGAACGTCCTGGAATGAATCATCAAAAATGTTTTTTGTTTCTGGGACCTCCCTTTTTTAATCTTTAAAAATTATTGAAAACTCAGTATTTTGAAAAAATCCTCAATTAAATATTATTTGCTATTACTTGTCAGTTTTGGTTACAACTATTCAGTTGCTCAAGACAACAATTATGCTTCACACAATGTGAATATTAATATTCCTGAGGTAGCAGTATTAGATTTAGAATCTTTTTCGGGAACAACAATAAATTTGTCTCCGCAAGCACCAAGCGAAGCAGGGAAATCAATCGATTTTTCTTCGGCAAGAGATAATTCAATATGGCTTAATTATTCTTCTGTTGTAGGAAGTATGACAGAACCAAGCAGAAATGTAACTGTGCAAATTACATCTGGCTCAGTGCCAAATGGAGTCAATTTAACACTCCAATCTTCTACAGACGCAGGAAGAGGAGAAGGAACAATGGGTACTCCTATTGCTAATTCTTTAGTACTTGATAACTCTCCACAAAATATTATAAAAGATATAGGAAGTGCCTATACGGGAGACGGAGTATATAGCGGACACAACTTAACTTATAAACTTAACAAAAAACCAGGAGAATTTGGTCAATTAGATTTTGATCAAAATAACTCTATTACAATATCTTATACTTTAACAGATAACTAATTCCCCACTTATTATGAAACTTAACAAATTACATTTATTAATTATTTTATTCATTTTTACAGCTTTTACATCTCAAGCGAGTGTGATTATACTTAATGGATTAACTCATATACACAATACTCAAAAAGGAGGAGTAGTAGAAGGGAGTATCATTATGCAAAACATGAGTAAAATTGACCAAAGAGTAACTATTTACTTAAACGATATAGAACAAAATTGTGGAGGAAAAACTCTTTATTTGGAATCAGATTCTTTACCAAGATCCTTATCTAAATGGATAAAATTTAATACAACAGAAAAAGTATTGGTGCCAAACGAAAAATTCTCACTTTCTTATACAATTACAATTCCTGAGGAATTTGAAGGGGAACAAATAGATTTCGGTTCTTTTTGGGGTGGGTTAATGATAGAATTGGCAAAACCAATTAATGAAAATAGCCAACAAGGAGTACAGTTAAATTCTAAAATTAGATACTGTATTCAATTAATTGCTCACTTGGGAGAGGTAGTTTCTCCTGAAATAGAATTTGAAAATTTAGATTTTGAAAAAAGAGATAGCTCGCTTTATAGCATTGATATGCAATTGAAAAACAAAGGAGATTATATGGTGCAGCCAATTGTAATATTAGAATTGTTTGATGTGAATGGAAATAGTGTAAAAAAATCTGAAGCAGTATTCAAAAAAGTATATCCAAGTAGTTGTAAAGATTTTCAATTGATTCTAAAAGATATTCCAAAAGGGGATTATGACGGAGTTTTAGTAGCAGATTATGGAGGTGAAATATATGGTGTAAACTTAACAATCAACATAGATTAATTCATATTTCAATCTTTTCTTAACCTTAAAACCACGTACCATGTCAATTGAATTTATAACTAATAATACAGATAAGAATACTCTTGTTTTTCATCTAAAAGGAAGAATACTGGGGCATTCTGAAACAGAAAGTTTATTTCAATCTTTTGAAGATGAAATAGAAAAAGGAAAAACTAATTTTATCTATGATTTAAAAAAGCTTGAATGTCTTAATAGTGCAGGGTTGTCCTTGTTTATTAAAGTATTCAAAAAAATAAAAATTAAAGGAGGGAAATTCGCTATAACTAATATGACACCAAGAGTAGAGAAGATTCTTGAAATCACGAAACTTGACACGGTTTTTTCAACTTATGATCAGTTAAATGAAGCAGTAGCAAGTTTTGAAATTAGAACATAATTCCAATGTCTAAGGAGTTTAAAATTAAATATTTAAAATAACATTATTTGTCCCAATATAGGAATTAGACTTCCCTTTTTGGGACAAACTTGTGTTGTGCTAGAATTTAAATATAAGGTAATTAGGTAATTAAGGGTTAGGCACGAATTAAGCAATAGAAAAAGCAAGTACGAATAAAATAACCTATAGGAATTAGGCTTTATGTTTTTACCCAATTAAATTAAGACAATCACAGAAGTTGAAATTATTAAGTCTATCCATAATTTTAGTTGCTTTCATTTCGCAAAGTATATCGATAGATATACTTAAGATTCCTGAATTTTTCACTTCGGGAAAGCACCATGTTGTGATTTTTAATGTAACCAATAAAACCTCAGAAACTGTAAAGCCAAAATTTAAATTGGAAATACCAGAGGGATGGGGAGTTGTGACTAAGCCTTTTGTGACTTCTATTAAGGGAAATAAGTCTGTACGTCTTATTTATACACTTTCTTTGGATTCTAAAGTGAAACCTGGAGAAGCAAAAATTACATTGGTTGTGACACAAAACAATCATGAACCGGCTAGAAAAGAAATAAAGGTAAGGGTTGCAGAAATTCACAAGATTAAAATTGCGGTTCAATCTAAGCCAGATTATGTGCTGGCAGAGAAGGAATTTTCTTGTACTTATAGCTTAACAAACTATGGAAACGTAAGGGAGCAAATTAAATTGAGCTCTAGAGAAGGGTTTTTGAAAGATAACATTGCGATTTCTGTACCGGTAGATTCTACTATAATTGTTGAGGTTTTTCAAAAATCTAAAGAGATATTAAATAAACCTCAAACAATAGTGAATGATGTAATTGTTTATTTGGTTACTCAAGATACCAACCTTACCAAAAATACAACTTTGTTGGGCTATCCAAGTGTTTCAGGTGCAGGTTCGCTTTACCAAGGAGAATATTTGGTAGAGGGAGGTTTGGCTTATAATATATTCAATGTTAATGAATCTCAGTTGTCAGTTTTTCAGTATGATATTAAGGGAAGTGGTTTCCTTAATCTTGATAAAACAAAACTATTGGAGTTTTCATTAAGAGGAACAGATAAACCGAAATTAACAAGGTTTGAAACATACAATAAATATTCCTTGAGGTATAAAGACAAAAAAAACGACTTGTATTTAGGGGATTTTAACCTTGGGTTATCTCGATTATTGGAGAGAGTGAGAGTAGGTAGGGGAGTGAATTATTACTTAACTCTTGGTAAGTTTCAGGTTAATACTTTTTACAATCAATTGCTTTTTTTTCCTACTATAAAAGATCAATTAGGTGGTTCGGTTCAGTTTAAAACGAAAGAAGAAGAGTTTTTGGTAAAACTAAATGCAATACGTAGAAATTATGCAGATGGGACAGGTAGTTCGTTTGCGACTAGTGTAGAGAGTGTTTTTAGAAGAAAAAAAATGACAATCAAAGGAGAGTATGGAATGAGTTCCAAAGATAATGAGCTAGGAATGGGAAGCCATTTTGATGGAGTGTATAGAGGGACTAAATTGCAGCTTGCTGGTAGTTTTTTATACGCTACCGCAGGATTTGAAGGATACTACAGTGATGGGCTTTCTGTTTCTTCTGCAGTGAATTATCGTTTCAATAAATCATTTGTTGTTTCGGCATCTACGAGTTACAATTATATTACGCCAAAACAAGACCAAATTTATATTCAGGTAGCACCTTTTTATCAAAACTATTTTTTATCCACCACCTATTATCAAACAAAAAAACTAAGCCACAGATTGAGTACAGGGTTTAGGTCTAATAACGATAGGAGTTTACTTCAGAAGTTCGATTATGAGGAGCAAGTAATGAAATATGCTATGAACTATAAATTAAATTATTTTAGTTTAAAATTGGATAATGCGTATTCCAAAACAAGAAATAGATTGGCAGGAGAACAAGAACAATTAAGTAATTCAATACAATCTGCATTATCTCTTGGCGGACGAATAAACAAGAATTTTAAATTTGGCTTGTCTGCAGATTACTCCAATACAAATAGATATTCTCAGGAAAATAAGAGTTATTTGTTTTATGGAGCTTCGGTAAGTTATACTTACAAAAAGAAGATTCAGTTGGGTGTAAATTATAGAAACAATGCTCCTTTAGAAGAGCAATATAAAGAGAGTAGCTTGTTTAGTGCAAATATTTCTTATCAAATTAATAAAAATCACAACATTGTTCTGGCTGGGAGATCTGGTAATCCAAGAAATAATGAGATGCAAAATGATTATTTCTATTCGGCAAAATACAATGTGAGAATTCATGTTCCAACTCATAAAAACCGAAATGTAGGACATGTAAAAGGAATAATTAAAACAGAAAAGCTAGGAGGGGTAGAAGGTATTGTGTTGTATTTGAACGGTATTACTGCCATAACTAATAAGAAGGGAGAGTTTGAATTTAACAATCTTCCTCCAGAGAAGTATTTTTTAACGATAGAAACATCTAGCTTGAAATCGGATTTAATATGCCTTGAAAAGTTACCTAAAGAAATAATGGTTTTTGCAAAAAAAACGATAGAATTGGAGTTAGAATTTATAACACCTGCAAGAATAAAAGGAAAAGTGACGTATAAAAAAGTTAAGCAGTTTCAGTCCAAAGAGTTTAAGAATGAAAGGCCTAATGTTATTGTGAAGTTGACTAGTGGTGATTTAGTATTTTATACTATTATAGATCAGCAAGGTAAGTTCCAGTTTAGCCAATTAAAACCAGGGAATTATAAAGTAGAAATTGTGACAAAAGGGATGGAAAGAAACTTCACTTTTCCTATTAAAAACAAAACTATAGAAGTAAAAAGTGGGGAGCAAGAAGAAGTGGAACTCGTAATGAAAGACCGTTCTAGAAAAATGAATTTTTCCTCTAAAAAGATAAAATTAAAGTCTAATTAGATCTTTATTGCTAGTTAAAGAAAAGATTACTAACAATCTTAAGTTATTGTAATAAAGGTTTATCTATGGGCTTCAAAAAGAACGAGTAGTCCATCAGTAAAGCTGTCTACGTTCATGGTAAATCCTGTAGTAGTAAAAGCAGTAACAGTAGCAGAGGTAATTCCTAATTTATCTCCATTTTGATTTCCATATCGTATCCCTATACTGTGATTAGGTGAGGCATATCTAGATATATCGTTTATAGAAGTACCATTTCCTCCCCCGCAAATTACTTGTTGAGTAATTGTTCCGGCATCATCCCTTGCGAACCCTCTCATGAAATTGAAACTATTTACAAATGTATTGGTATTGTCTCCTGTTCCGTTATCAGAATCTATACTATCTGTTTGTATATTGGCATAAGCTGTAAATGTAATAGAGGTAGGTTTAAAAGGTAATCCTGTAACAGTGACAGTTCCTGCTGCTGTAATTTGAAATTTCCCTACATAAAATCTAGGCCCAGTGATTACTTTGTTAAGATTTACAGAATCACCATTATCCAAATGTATAATTCTATTTATCGTATCTAAAGATAGTTTTTGATCGTCAGTTAATTTACCCAATTCTCCGTGGGTTAGTCCAATTCGGTATTCTTTTCTTATAGTATCAAGGTACATATCTCCTTCTTTTGCAATTCTGGAGTTCTCTATTGTTTTAATTTGTGTGGAATCGTAAAACTGAGAAAACACAATACTTTGTATGGTAAATAAGAATAGAGTTAATAGTAATTTCATGGTTGTTGTTATTGAAGCAAAAAAAAATCTTATTGCAAGTTAGCAATAAGATTTTTATAATTTATACTTGTTAAGATTTGATTAACTTCCGCACATTTCACAATCGTCTGGATTATCGATTGAACATTGTGCTTTTGCTGCTTGGTAAATTGCATCATTTTGATCCATAAACATAGGTTCGTTAGATGCTGCAGGAGCAGAAGTCATAGGTTTATTTTGTGCCAATGGTTCTTGCATTGGAGAAACTAAAGGTTCAACAATTGGTGCAGAGTTAGAATGTTTAAAAGAATATCCTTCATTTGTATCAACTGATTTAGTTGGTTCTGCTGGAGTTACCGGAGCTACAGGAGTAACAGGAGCCATATTAATAACTGGCTTAGTTACGGTTTCTGGTTTTGGTTCTTCTTTCTTTTCTTTAGTTACTGTAAACTTAATTGCATCTACTGCAGATTTAGTTCTTAAGTAATACATTCCTGTTTTCAATCCTTTTTTCCATCCGTAAAAGTGCATTGAAGTTAATTTTCCAAAGTTTGCATTCTCCATGAATATGTTAAGCGATTGAGATTGGCATACAAATGCTCCTCTATCTGCCGACATATTAATAAGTGCTTTTTGGCTAATTTCCCAAGCAGTTTTGTATAAATCTTTAAGCTCTTGAGGGATTTCATCTATGTGTTGAATACTTCCGTTTCCAATCATTACTTGGTTTTTCAAGTCATTGTTCCACAGTCCTAAGTTTACTAAATCTCTTAATAAGTGTTTGTTTACAATGATGAACTCTCCAGATAGTACTCTTCTCGTGTATAGGTTAGAAGTATAAGGCTCAAAACATTCGTTATTTCCTAATATTGAAGCTGTAGAAGCTGTAGGCATAGGAGCTAATAATAGTGAGTTTCTTACACCAGAAGTCATAACTTCTTGTTTCAATGAGTTCCAATCCCATCTTGCAGATGGAGTAACTCCCCACATATCAAATTGGAAAATTCCTTTAGATACAGGAGAACCTTCAAATGTAGAATAAGGTCCTTCTACTTTAGCCAAATCTTTAGAAGCTGTCATTGATGCAAAATAAAGAGTTTCAAAAATCTCTGTATTTAATTTTCTTGCTTCTTCAGAGTCAAAGTTATATCTCAATAAGATGAATGCATCTGCTAATCCTTGTACTCCAATACCAATTGGTCTGTGGCGTAGGTTAGAGTTTTTAGCTTCTTCTACTGGGTAATAGTTGTTATCAATAATTTTATTCAAGTTAACTGTAGCTTGGTAAGTTACTTCGAATAATTTTTCGTGATCAAATGAATTGTCTTTTACAAATTTAGGTAATGCAATTGAGGCAAGGTTACATACAGCAACTTCATCAGGAGAAGTATACTCCATAATCTCAGTACATAAGTTAGAAGACTTAATTGTACCAAGGTTTTGTTGATTCGATTTTCTGTTTGCAGCATCTTTGTACAACATGTAAGGAGTTCCCGTTTCAATTTGAGATTCTACAATTTTGTTCCACAATTCTTGTGCTTTTATTGTTTTTCTTCCTCTTCCTTCTTGCTCGTATTTCAAGTATAGTTTTTCAAACTCATCTCCGTAGCAATCTGATAATCCAGGGCATTCGTTAGGGCACATCAAAGTCCACTCTTCATCAGCTTCTACTCTTTTCATGAATAAATCTGGAGTCCACATTGCGTAAAACAAATCTCTTGCTCTTTGCTCTTCTTTTCCGTGGTTCTTTTTCAAGTCCAAGAAATCAAAAATATCAGCATGCCAAGGTTCTAAGTAAAGGGCAAAAGATCCTTTTCTTTTACCTCCACCTTGATCTACGTATCTTGCAGTATCGTTAAATACTTTCAACATTGGAACAATTCCGTTAGAAGTTCCGTTAGTTCCTTTTATGTAAGAACCTTTAGCTCTTACTTCATGAATAGCTAATCCAATTCCTCCTGCCGATTGTGAAATCTTAGCAGTTTGTTTTAGTGTATCGTAAATTCCATCAATACTATCTTCTTTTGTCGTTAATAAGAAACAAGAAGACATTTGAGGTTTTGGAGTTCCCGAGTTGAATAGAGTAGGAGTTGCGTGAGTAAACCATCCTTGAGACATCAAGTGGTAAGTCTTTATTGCAGCTTCTATATCGTTTTTATGAATTCCTATAGAAACTCTCATCAACATATGTTGTGGTCTTTCTGTAACAGTCCCATGTGTTTTCAGAAGGTAAGATCTTTCTAATGTTTTAAACCCAAAGTAATCGTATCTAAAATCCCTATCATAAATCAAAGTAGAGTTTAATAAAGGTTCGTTTTCTTTAATAATCTCATACACATCATCAGCTAATAAAGCAGCAGGCTCACTTGTAATAGGATCTACATACTCATAAAGCTCTTGCATAGTAGCAGAGAATGATTTCTTTGTGTTTTTGTGTAGGTTAGATACAGCAATTCTTGAAGCAAGAAGTGCGTAATCTGGGTGGGTAATTGTGTTTGTTGCAGCAATTTCTGCAGCCAAATTATCTAAATCACTTGTAGTAACTCCATCATATAATCCTTCTATCACTTTCATGGCTACTTTTGTATAATCCACAAGTGGATTTAAACCGTAACACATTTTTTGCACTCTTGCAGTTATTTTGTCAAACTGAACTGCTTCTTTTTTTCCGTTTCTTTTTACTACGAACATAATTTGGGGGTATTAAATATTTTTTTCTTTTTCTATAAGGGTCGTCTTTTTTCGAGAGTAAACTCTCTGTTTTCTTAAAGTTAACTAAAAGATTACCTCACATAACGGGTGCAAACAGGTCGATATTAACGAAGTCGTGTTAATAGCCTGGATGATTTATACGTTTTGAGGTTTTTTTAGAAGTCTTCGTCTATTGAGAACGTTTGTTCTGAAGAGGAAGCACCTGCAACACCTGCTTTTTGGTATTCACCTACTCTTTTCTCAAAGAAGTTGGTTTTTCCTTGCAAGTTTATCATATCCATAAAATCAAACGGATTAGTTGCGTTATATATTTTATCATTACCTAATTCCATAAGTAATCTGTCTGCAACAAATTCTATGTATTGGCTCATCATTTCAGAATTCATTCCAATAAGTCTTACTGGTAATGATTCAGTAATGAATTCTTTTTCTATTTCTACTGCGTATTCAATAATTTCTTGAATTCTAGCTTTAGGCACTTTGTTTACCACATGTTCATTGTGTAATAATACAGCAAAATCACAGTGTAATCCTTCGTCTCTTGAGATTAACTCATTAGAGAAAGTAAGTCCAGGCATAAGTCCTCTTTTCTTTAACCAGAAGATAGAGCAAAAACTTCCTGAGAAGAAAATTCCTTCTACAGCAGCAAACGCAATTAATCTTTCTGCAAAACTTCCATTGTCAATCCATCTTAATGCCCATTCAGCTTTTTTCTTTACTGGCTCAAATGTTTCTATTGCATTAAATAAGTAGTCTTTTTCTTTTTGATCTCCAATGTAAGTGTCAATTAAAAGAGAGTAAGTTTCTGAGTGTATGTTTTCCATCATGATTTGAAAACCATAGAAAAACTTAGCTTCAGTATATTGCACTTCGGCAACAAAGTTTTCGGCAAGGTTTTCATTTACAATTCCATCACTTGCAGCAAAAAATGCAAGAATGTGTTTGATAAAATACCTTTCGTTATCATTTAATTTGTTTTCCCAATCAGAAATGTCAGAAGATAAATCTAATTCTTCTGCTGTCCAAATACTAGCCTCTGCATTTTTGTAATACGCCCAAATATCATCATGTTCAATCGGAAATAAAACGAATCTGTTTTTGTTTTCCTGTAAAATTGGTTCTGGTAGTAGTTGGTTGTTGTTTTCTTGCATGGTTTTCTTATATTTTTATCTAACTTTTTTATTGAGTACGTTTTTAAATTTTCATTTGTATGGGTAACTCAACAATACAAAAGTCAACAAAAAAAATGAGGTCAACAACTTGATTAATTAACAAAAGAGACACTTATCAACAAAGAATTTTCTCAGTAGCTAGAAACACTGACTTTTTATATTTTTTTAATTTTTTCAACAAAAATTTGTCGAAAAAAGTTTGATTTTTTAAACTTTATGGCAAGGCTAAAAAAAGTTTGTCAGTTTTATTTGAAATGAAAATACCTCCAAAATTCTTTCGAATTATGGAGGTATTTATTTTTGAGGTCTCGAGCGGATTCGAACCGCTGTAGATGGTTTTGCAGACCACTGCCTAGCCACTCGGCCACGAGACCAATTTTTTCTTGGTTTGCAAATTTAATAAAACTAGTTAATAAAACAAGTTGATGGTAAATTATAATTTGATTTTTTTTAAAGTTGTTCATTTCTTGGTGATAATTGTTAAAAAAAACAATAGGATATTTAGTTTGTATAAGTATCAAAGAAGTATATTTGGTGCTTAATTTTAACCTAATTTATACAAAATATATTTATGAAATTTATAGTTTCGAGTTCATTGTTGCTTAAGCATTTACAGTCTATTAGTGGAGTGTTGAGTACTAATAATACATTGCCAATTTTAGATAATTTTCTTTTTACAATCAATGAAAAAGAGCTTACGGTTTTGGCTTCAGATTTAGAAACTACAATTTCTTCTAAATTTGAAATAGAAGCAAAAGAAGACGGAGCTGTTGCAATTCCAGCAAAGTTTTTGATGGATGCTTTGAAGACTTTTTCTGAGCAACCACTTACTTTTTCTGTTGATATGGAGAATTATGGGATTGAGATTTCTTCTGATAATGGAAAGTTTAAATTGAGTGGACAAAATAAAGATGAGTTTCCTAATACTCCAATATTAGAGTCTCCTTCTACAATGAAAATTTCTTCGGATACTTTGTCAAGAGCAATAACAAAAACAATTTTTGCAACAGGGAATGATGATTTGAGACCTGTAATGTCTGGTGTGTTTTTTCAATTGGAAAATGACTCGGTAACTTTTGCTGCTACTGATGCTCATAAATTGGTAAGATATAAAAGTACTTCAAGTCACGTAGATTCTGTGGCTTCTTTTATTGTTCCTAAAAAACCTCTTAATTTATTAAAGAATTTGGTAGGTAATACTTCGGATGATGTAACTATGGAATACAGTGATTCTAACGTTCATTTTAAATTTGATGATTTTAATGTTGTGTGTAGGTTAATTGATGGAAAGTACCCTAATTATGATGCGGTAATTCCTAAGACGAACCCAAATAGATTGACTGTGGAGAGAAACTTATTATTGAACTCAATGAAAAGGGTTTCTATTTTCTCAAACAAATCTACTCATCAAGTGAGATTGAAAGTGGCAGGAAGTGAATTGGTAATTAGTGCAGAGGATCTTGATTTTGCAAATGCAGCAAATGAAAGATTGGTTTGTAATTATGAAGGTACGGATATGGAGATTGGTTTCAACTCAAGATTTTTGATTGAAATGCTATCTAACTTAGAGTCTGAAAATATTCATTTAGAAATGAGTGATCCATCAAGAGCTGGAATTATTTTACCAAGTGAAACAGATATAGAGGGAGAAGATATTTTGATGTTGGTAATGCCAGTAATGTTGAATAGTTAATTTATTATTCTGCTGGCTTTTTTTAGTCAGTTTGAATAAAAGATTGTAGAAGGAATAACCGAAAGGTTGTTCCTTTTTTTTTACTCTTCTTTTTTTAGATACTCAAAAAACACTTTGTACCTTTCATCCATTGTGGTGTTAGTGGTTTGAGAATTTATTTTTGCTTCGGCAATTTTTTCGGCTTGTTTAAATCTCAGCTCTTCGTTATATTCATTTACAAATTCTTCGAATTCTGGATTCACCTTTAGGTTGTATTTTTCTTTAGTTTTGAATCTGTTTTTGTAATAAAATGCCATAATTACTCCAGATAGACCGCCAAACAAATGGCCTTCCCAAGAAATTCGTTCTTCTCCTGGAAATATTCCCCAAATCATACTTCCATACAAGAAAGCTACAATAAGTGAAACGGCTATTAATCGTTTGTTTTTACTGAAAATCCCACTAAAGAATAAGAAAAAGGCTAAACCATAAATTACTCCACTGGCACCAATGTGGTAATTTTCTCGTGCTGCAAGCCATACACAGATTCCCGAAAAGAGCCAAATAAAAATTGTGACTTTAGTAAATATTGGTTTGTAAGAAATTAGAAAAAAATAGGTCAGAACAAATAGAGGTACAGAGTTGTTGAAAATATGACTGAAATTATCTGAACTACTATGAATAAACGGGGAGAAAATAATTCCTTTTAATCCAGAGATTTCTCTTGGCAAAACTCCATTGGTATATAATTGTAGATTGGGAAACGAAATGTTTATAAAATGGACTCCCCAGATTACTACGAGTAGTAAAAATGGGATAGCTGTTCCTTGAAATATTGATTCTTTTTGTTTCACAGTAAAATATCGTTAATAATTATGCCAATTATTTATTTTGAATATTTTGACAGAGAAACTGACAATTCATTACAAAAAAAAATCCCGAATCAAATATGATTCGGGATTTTACTCGATTTGTAAAGCTTGTGCTATTTCAATCTTTCTTTGTAGTCACCTGTTCTAGTATCTACTTTAATTTTGTCTCCAATATTAATAAACAAAGGAACTCTAACTTCTGCACCTGTTGCAATGGTTGCTGGTTTAAAAGTGTTTGTGGCAGTATCTCCTTTTACTCCTGGCTCTGTGTAAGTAATTTCTGTATCAATGTAAGGTTGAAGCTCACAGGTAATAGGAGTTTCGTTTTCTGCGTCAAAAACTATTGTTGCAGAATCTCCGTCTACTAAGAATTGAGGATTGTCTATCATTGCTTCTTGCAACATGATTTGTTCGTAGTTCTCAGTGTTCATAAAGTGAAAACCTTGATCATCTTTGTATAAAAATTGGTAGTTTCTTGTTTCTACACGTACATCTTCTATTTTGTGACCAGCAGAAAATGTGTTGTCTAATGTTCTTCCAGTAGTCAAACTTTTTAGTTTTGTTCTCACAAAAGCAGGTCCTTTTCCAGGCTTTACATGTTGAAATTCAGTGATTTTGAATAAATCGTGTTTGAATCTGATGCATAATCCGTTTCTAATGTCTGATGTATTTGCCATAAAATTTTATAAATAGGTTCTCTTAAAAATGTTGACCAAGATACTACTATCCGAGTTTTTATACAAGATAAACTCGGATGAATCTGTTTGCCAAGTGTTAAAAATGCTGTCTTTTTTTAATGAATTGAATCTTTTATTGTAATAATTGGTCAAAAAAGGGAATAATGAATCGTATTGGGATTGTATATGAATATCAATTTCATTGATTAGTTTGTCCTCTCCTTTATAAAAAACTGTTGAGCTAAATTCCTTTCCCTGGATCACAGATTGATTAAAGAACAGGGTGTCGTTAAGATTAATCCCGCTCAGTTCTTTTTCAATTTCTTTTAAATTGAATTCTTCTTCAGTGCTTGGAGTAATTACAGAACACGACATGGAAAGTAACAAAACGAAAAAGGTGATTTTTTTCATGTCTTATGCCAATTTTGTGTTAGAATGATGGCGGTCTCCATCTCTTTTAGTTTTCTTCTCAAGGTTTTTTGCTAAAGCTGTAGTCAAATCTACACCCGTTTGATTGGCTAAGCAAATAATAACAAAAAGTACATCTGCTAATTCATCTCCCAGTTGTTTATCGGTTTCGTTATCCTTAAACGACTGTTCTCCGTATTTTCTGGAGATAATTCGAGCAACTTCTCCTACTTCTTCGGTAAGAATTGCCATGTTTGTTAATTCATTAAAATAACGAACCCCATGTTTATTTATCCAATCGTCTACAATGGTTTGTGCATCTTGTATTGTCATAAGAAAAAAAATTAAGAGGTGAATTGATACAATAGGATGGAAGTGGCAATGGCTACATTTAGCGATTCAGCTTTTCCATGTTGTTTAATAAGAATTTTATCTGTTACAAGTTTTTCTAGCTCAGCAGATATTCCGTGAGATTCGCTTCCCATGAGTAAAATTCCTGGTTTTTGAGGTTCAAAATTCTTAGCTATTTCTTTTCCATCAAGGAATGCTCCATATATTGGAAGTTTTGTTTGAGATAAAACTTCTGCTAAATCTTGGTAATGAACAGCAACATTAAATAAAGAGCCTTTAGTTGTTTGAACCACTTTTGGATTGTAGCAATCTACAGAATCTTGTGAGCAAATAATGTTTTTTATACCAAACCAATCTGCTGTTCTTATAATGGTTCCTAGGTTTCCAGGGTCGTTTATGGTATCAAGAACTAAAGTTAGTTCTTGGTTCAAAATTGAGTCAGTGTATTCAAAGCTAGGTAGTTTTACTACTGCAAGAACTTTGTTTGGAGAAGACAAGTTACTAATTTGCGAGAGTTGCTTATTAGTTACTTTTGTGATCTCAAAACTAGAGTGTGTGTTGTCCCAATCTTCGGTAGCAAATAAATCTATGCAGGTGAAATTGGAGTTTAATAATTCGGCAACATTCTTTTCTCCCTCTACAATAAACTCACCATATTCTTGGCGGTATTTTTTTTGTTTGAGCAAACGAATGTGTTTCAGTTGGTTTTTTGTAATTTCAGGCATTAATTTTGCGTGTTATCCTATATATTTTTATAAAAGTAACTGATAATTGTCACATAAACATTTCATAGCTGTAATTTTTCTCTCCTTTTTGGTGACTTCTTGCTATACAAGAAAGCTAAAAGATGGGCAATACCTATTGGATAAAAATAAGGTTTTGACTAATAACGAACAGGTAGATAAAGCCGATTTGGCTTCTGTTATAAAACAAAGACCTAATAAAAAGATTTTTTCTGTGGTGAAGTTTCACTTAATGCTTCATAATTCTATGGACTCAACTAAGGTTGCAAACAGAGAATTGAAAAAGATTAATAGAAAAAATAGAAGGATAACTAGAAAGAATATCAGAAAGGTAAGAAGGGAAAAAGACACGATAAGACTAAGGACTAGTGAGAATTTTGAATCTTTTGGGGAGAAAATTCTTTATTCTATTGGTGAAAAACCTGTTGTGTTAGATGCCAATTCTGCAAAAAGTTCTGCAAGTCAGTTGCATTTGTATTTAATAAGAAAGGGATTCTTTAATAACACAGTGAGAGATTCTATCCGTTACATAGATCGTTCTTTTTTGGGGCTTAAGAAAAAAAGGGCAGAAGTGTTTTATATAGTAAATGTTACTGAGCCTTATAGAATAAAAGAGCTAGAGTTGAAATCGAAAGACACAGTACTTTTGGCGAAATTAGCCAAGATACAAAGAGGTTCTTTGTTGAAAAAGCAAGCCATTTTTGATGTAGATGTATTGGATGATGAAAGGGAAAGAATTACGACCTATTTGGTAAATAATGGGTATTATAAATTCAACAAGAATTACATTAAATATTATGTGGATAGCACAGTTGGCATTAATCAGGTTTCTGTCGTGCTGGATATTGATTTATATAAAGAGAAAATTGCAAAATCTGATTCTTTAAGGAGTACTGCGCATAGTCAATATACGATTACTCAGGTTCAAATTAATTATACGCAAGATAAATTTAGCGAGTCTACTTCTACTTATTTATACAAAGGGATTGATTTTTATGTGCAAGGAAAAAATGATATTAATTCCAATTTATTTTATAGAGCAATGTTCTTGAAACCGGGAGATTTGTATAGTAAAAAGAAGCAAGAACAAATGTTTAGGAAATTAACTTCTTTAGGGGTTTTTCTTACGGTAAATATGCAGACAGAATTAGATTCTGTAGATAATTCTAAAGGATTGAAACTTACGATAAGAGTAGACGGGGCAAAAAGACAAGATTATAAAATAGAGGCAAACGGAACAACATCAGGAAGTAATTTTGGTGTGGAAGGATCCTTTGAGTATAATTTTAAAAATGTTTTTAGGGGAGCAGAGTTGTTGAATTTTGGAGTGACAGGAGCTCTTGAGTCGCAACCTTTGTTTTTGAATGATAATACTACTGATAATAGTAATATTCCTCTAGATATTAAGTCTTTTTCCAATATTTCTAATGCTTTCAATACGGTAGAATTTGGTCCAAAGGTTTCGCTTACTATTCCTAGATTACTTTTTATAAATACAGATAAATTTGCGAACATAAGTAATACAAAAACAATTTTTAAAGCATCATTAAATTACCAGAGAAGGCTAGATGCCGCAATTCTTGATTACGAAAGGGGAATTCAAGAATTATCGTATGGGTACGCTTGGAATATGAAAAACAAGTATTATCATCAGTTTGATCCTATTTCATTGAGTGCTGTAGAAGTTACGAAATCAGAAGCTTTTGAAGATAGAATAGAATTACTTAACGACAAGTTGCTGGAGGCCAGTTTTCAAAATCACATTATATCTTCTACTCGTTATAGGTTTGTGTACAATGACCCAAACACTAGAAAAAAATCAAGAACCTCGCTTTATTATGACGCAAGTATAGAGAGTTCTGGAAATACTTTAAATGCTTTTTATAAGCTTACAAATAAAGAAAAAGATCCAGAGACGGATAGTTATATTATTGCAGGGATTCAGTTTGCACAATACGTGAAAACACAACATGATTTTAGACTTTACAACAAGATTAACGACAAGAGTAACTTTGTGCTAAGGGTTGTGGGTGGAATAGGTGTGCCAATGGAAAACTCAAGTGCGGCATTGCCTTACGAAAAAAGTTTTTTTGCAGGTGGAACGGATAAAACTAGAGCTTGGAAATCTAGATCGTTAGGGCCAGGGTCTTACCGAGATTCGGTATTAAATTTTGATAAAATAGGAGAGATATTAATAGAAGGAAATGTAGAGTATAGATTTGATTTGTTAGGTTTTCTTGATGGAGCCTTATTTGTAGATGCGGGAAATATATGGTTGATGAATGAAGATTCTCTGAGGCCTGGAAGTCAATTTAAAGCCAATAAATTTCTTAGTGAAATTGCAATAGGTGCAGGTTTTGGAATACGATTAGATTTAGATTATTTTCTTATTAGATTGGATATTGCTTATCCATTGAAAAATCCAACCTTGATAGAAGGAGAAAGGTGGTTTTTTCAGCCTAAGGATGAATACAATACTTTTGTTAATACCATATCCGATCAATCGCAATTACCTTCGTTATACTCTCCACAAATTAATATAGGAATAGGGTTTCCGTTTTAGGTTGTATAGCTTAAAAATAAGATGCAATAAAAAATCCGAAACAGTTTTAATATTAAAACTGTTTCGGATTTTTAAGTATTAGAAAATATCTAAATCTTATACCAATTTGTTTCCTTCTCCAGGGAATATCATAGATGGTTTGTAAGTTTTAGCTTCTTCAAAATCCATGTATCCGTAACCAATAATAATTACTTGATCTCCTACCGCTACTAGTCTAGCAGATGGTCCATTAAGACAAATTACACCAGAGTTTCTTTCTCCTTTTATTACGTAAGTTTCAAGTCTTGCAGCATTGTTAAGATTCACAATTTGTACTCTTTCTCCTTCAATGATGTTTGATGCTTCCATTAAGGCTTCATCTATTGTTATACTTCCAATGTAGTTCAATTCTGCTTGAGTAATTGCTACTCTATGGATTTTCGATTTTACAGCTTTTATCATCATAATAGGTAAGTTCTATTTTTTATTTTTAAATTAATTTGTTTTTCAAAAGTATGACTTTTTCTTTAAAAAATCATCATGTCTATTCCCGTGTAGTTATGAGGGGAGATTAATAATAATTCTTCTTTCACTTCATCCGATACTTCCAGAGTTTGGATAAAAGCATGAATAGTAGCTTCTGTCATTTTCTCGTTTTTACGAGTCAATTCTTTAAGCTTTTCATAAGGTTGTGGGTAAGATTCTCTTCTCAATACAGTTTGTATTGCTTCAGCAACTACAGCCCAGTTGTCTTCCAAATCAGCTTTTATTGCTGGCGAGTTCAACATCAATTTGCCCATACCTTTTTTCAATGATTTGAAAGAGATAATTGTGTGTGCAATTGGTACACCTACATTTCTCAATACAGTAGAATCTGTTAAATCTCTTTGTAATCTTGAGATAGGTAATTTGATAGATAAATGCTCAAATATTGCATTTGCAATTCCAAAGTTTCCTTCGGCATTTTCAAAATCAATAGGGTTTACTTTATGAGGCATTGCAGAAGAACCAACTTCGTTTGCAACAATTTTTTGTTTGAAATAGTTCATAGCAATGTATTGCCATACATCTCTACTGAAATCAATAAGAATCGTATTTATTCTTTTTAAGCAATCAAATAGAGCAGCAAGATTATCATAATGCTCTACTTGTGTAGTGTATTGTGATCTTTTTAGCCCTAATGTTTTATCTACAAAAGTATCAGCAAATCCCATCCAGTTAATTTCTGGATAAGCAATGTGGTGAGCATTAAAGTTTCCTGTTGCTCCTCCAAATTTTGCAGAATATTCTATTCCTTTCAATTGTTTCAATTGAGCTTTCAATCTTTCTACAAATACATACATTTCTTTTCCAAGAATTGTAGGTGATGCAGCTTGACCGTGAGTCTTTGCTAGCATAGGAATTTCTCCCCAAGTACTAGATAAGTTTTTCAAGTGGTCAATAATTTCACATAACATAGGGATGTAAACATTCTCTACAGAATCCTTAAGCAACATTGGTATTGCAGTGTTGTTTATATCTTGAGAAGTTAATCCAAAATGAATAAATTCAGTTGCTTTTCCTAAGTTCAAGTCTTGAATTCTTTCTTTAATGAAATATTCTACAGCTTTTACATCATGATTAGTTACTGCTTCAATTTCCTTTACTTTTTGAGCATCTTCCTCAGTGAAATCTGTGTAGATTTTTCTTAATTCAACAAAAATTTCTTCTTTGTTGATGTCTTCTAATGAAGGCATTGGAATTTGACAAAGAGAGATAAAGTATTCAATCTCAACATGTACTCTGTACTTGATAAGTGCATATTCCGAAAAATATTCGGCTAATTCTGATACTTTGTTTCTATATCTCCCATCAATAGGAGTAATGGCTGTTAGCAAGGATAAATCCATAGTGTTTGTTACTTTTTTTTACAAAATTAGTCAATTTACTATCAAATGACCATGTCATCACACTATTAATTTGTTAAAACATGAGATAAGTTTTAATTATTTGGCGATTTACTTTTACTTTTTCCTTATTTTTAGCTTTACTATTCAACAAAAATGAAATTTACTACCCATTTATCTTTAGGATTCAAAAGCTATGTAGAAGCCGTGGGCTTTATCTTTAAGCACAGCTTATGGAAGTATTTTATTATTCCACTTATTTTATTTGGAATAATATTTTATACCGGTCATAGATTCGAAGCACTTAGTGAAGCATCTAGAGATTTAAGAAATGAAGAAGGAGTTGGTTTTTTCTTTAGTGTTTGGCTAATGGTGAAAGTTCAGTTTTTTTGGTTACTTAAGTTCTTGTTTTTAGATGCTACAAAATATTTAGTAATGATATTTTTGTCTCCACTTTTGGCAATTTTATCCGAAAAAACAGAAGAAATTCTTACAGGAAATAAATATAAATTTAATTTAACGCAATTAATAATTGATGTAAAAAGGGGAATAGGAATTGCTCTAAGAATGTTAGTTGCTGAATTCGGAATCATTTATTTGGTTTGGTTACCAATCTGTAAACTTTTTGGAATAAGTGATTTTCTTTATGAGCTGGTTGCAGTTTGTATCGGTTTCTATTTTTATGGTTTCGCTTATATAGATTACATTAATGAACGATTAAGATTATCGGTAAGGGAGAGTTGGAAATTTATGAAAAAGCATGCAGGATTAGCAATAGCAATAGGTTCTGTGTATTCCTTGTTTTATAAAATTCCTTCATTAATTCCTACCAATAATAAATGGTTGGATACCATTCTAGATAATTTTGGTGTGCTTTTTGCCCCTGTACTTGCAATTGTAGCAGCAACTATTGCTATGCATAAGTTGGTAGATCTTAATAATTCAAAATTTGCACAAAAAACAGATTCTACTGAAACCAATATCACATTATAACCGTATTACCCTTATGATTAAAAATTATATTATTAAAACCAGCCTTTTTCTTTTGGTTGTGTTCACGTTTAGTACAGCAACATTTTCTCAAGGAAAGAAATTAAGTATGGGGGAGAAAATAAAGATAAAAAAGAACCTAAATAAAGGAAAAATATTGATTTATGAAAACGATTATCGTAATGCCTTATTTGTTTTTAGGGGAATATTATCCATAGATAATTCTAACGCTACAGCCAATTTTAGAACGGCAGAATGTCACTTAAATTTGGGTAAGCCAGAGTTGGGGAAGAAATACGCAGAGACAGCAATAAAGTTAGATTCTAATGTGAATGATGAGGTTTATTTTGTTTTGGCGGAATCAAACCACAGGCTTGGGAACTTAGAGGAAGCAAAAAAGTATTATACTCTGTTTCAATCAAAATCATCAAAATCTACTAACGAAGATTATGAAACTGCTAGTAGATTGGCTCAATGCGACTACGCAAAAGAAATGATGAAAAATCCCGTGAATGTTACAATTGAGAATATGGGTAATGAAATAAATACCTATAATCCAGAGTATTCTGCTTCGGTTTCTGCAGATGGAAAAACTCTGGTGTTTACTTCAAGAAGAATAGATTCTGAAGGAGGAGAGGTGGATGAAATGTCGGATCAGTTGTATTTTGAAGATATTTACATTTCTATCTGGAATGATACTAACGAGGAGTGGAGTGATTCTAAACCGGTAGAAGGAAATGTAAATACAGAAACACATGATGCTGTATTGAGTATTTCGCCAGACGGAAAGTCTTTGTATGTATATAAAAACGAACTGGGAGAAACAAAATCTGGAGATATTTATGTAGCTAGAAAAGGAAAGGAAAATAAATTTGGTTCAGCCAAGCCAGTTGACGAAGGAAGGAATGTGAATTCTACCTATTTCGAGAGTTCGGCTAGTGTGACAGAAGACGGAAACACAATTTATTTTGTTAGTGATAGAAATGGAGGGAAAGGACTGGCAGATATTTATATGAGTAGAAAGGAAGGGAACGAATGGGGAAAAGCCATTAACTTAGGGGATTCTATTAACACGAGCAGTGATGAGAAATGTGTATTTATTCATCCAAATGGAGAATTGATGTTGTTTACCTCTGAGGGGCATAATAGTTTAGGCTCTTATGATATATTTATATCTAGAAAAGTAGATGGTAGATGGAGTAAAGCCCAAAACTTGGGTTATCCTATCAATACGGTAAAGGAAGAAAAAACGATTTCGATAACAAAAGATGGGAACACAGCATACGTCTCTGCAACCTACAAAGACAGTAAAGGAGGGAGTGATATCTACAAGATAGACTTGACAAACCTGAACATCTTAAATAAATAATTAATATATTTATCTTTTACCAACTTAAAAAAAAGACCATGAAAAAAATTATTGTGTTTACAGCTATAGCAGCATTAGTCTCATTTTCTTGTAAAAAAGAAACTTCTGAAGATCCAGAACCAGAGACAACTCCAACACCAGTTTCGTTTAAATTTGCTGCAGACGTTCAGCCAATTTTTGCGGCAAGTTGTGGAACAAATTCTACTTGTCATGGAGCTTCGGGTAGAGCCAATAATATGGTATTTGAAAATCATCAAGGAGCAGCATCTGTTTCTGGGGCGACTATAAAAGGAGCAATAAATCATTCTTCAGGATTTAGTGCTATGCCACAAGGAGGATCTAAATTATCGGCAACTAAAATAGCTACAATAGAAGCTTGGATTGATGGAGGGATGCTGAACGATTAATTATGAAAGGTAATTTATTGTTGTGCATATGTTTTGGGTTGTTATTATTGATTTCATCTTGCTGTACAGGTAAAGATGAAATCCCTATAGAGCCAATTCCAGTTGCGACTGTTAGTTTTGCAACAGATGTTTTACCTATATTCAATACCTATTGTAATGGAAGTTATTGTCATGGAGGAGGTTCTGATGGTAAATTTTTTGACACTTATTCAAATGTTATTAGAGTTCAGTACGATACGCTTATTGGTGCAATAAATCATTCTGTGGGATTTGAACCTATGCCAAAATCGCAACCCAAATTAAGCCAAGGAAAAATTGATACGATTACTACATGGATTTATGAAGGACAAGTAAATAACTAATCACATAGATGAATTTAAAAGCCAAAATATCTTTCCTTAGTCTACTTTTTATTGGGGTGTATTTTTTTTTAACTGCATTCGTAAATCAAACAGAAATACTTGATTCATCAAGGAAGGTAGCAGATGTTCTTAATAAATTAGGAGATAAGCCTGCTTTGCATTTTATTGCTTCTTCTCAATTAGATTCTGCAAAAGTAAATGCAGGATACAAATTGGTAACAACAGGGTTTGCAACTTCTGATTCCAAAAGACAATCCAAACATTTTGTGTGTACCGATTGTCACAATATAGAAAGAGAAGATCCCGATTTAACTCAAAGTAATCCAGAAGCAAGATTGGAATATGTATCCGAAAATGGTTTGAAATTTTTGCCAGCTACCACGCTTTACGGTACCGTAAATAAAAAACATTGGTACAATGGCGATTATTATCAAAAATATGGTGAATTAGTAGATCCAGCAAGAGATACTTTAGAAAATGCAATTCAGTTGTGTGCCGTAGTTTGTTCCCAAGGAAGAGCCTTAGAGAAAGACGAAATGGATGCCGTGATGCATTATTTTAATAGTATTGGATATACTTTAAATGATTTGAATCTTACCGACAAAGAATTAACTTATATTTCTCAGTCTATTCCAGAAAAAGCTTTGGATGACGATAAAAATGATGCAATGGATATAATAGAGTCTAAGTATTTGGAATATTCGCCAGCTACATTCATGAAACCAATGGCAATTGAGAAAAGAAATCTAGGAAAAAAGAACCCAAGAGGAAGTTTGGAAAGAGGAAAAAAGATATATGACTTAAGTTGTATGACTTGCCACAAAGAAGGTGGAGTTACCAATTACAAATTGAGTAACGAACAACTAACTCACAAGCATTTGAAGTATTGGGCAGGAACAAACAAAGTGTTTTCGGTTTATAACATTACAAGAAAAGGGACTTACTCTAAAAATGGATACAAACCTTACATGCCAAATTACACCAAAGAAAGATTGAGCGACCAACAATTGGAAGATTTAATGTCTTACATTAATGCAATGGCTGACAATGGAACAATTAGTAAAAAGTACAGAACAATTAGTACTCCAAGCTTTTAAAACTAAACTATGAAAAAAATACTATTTTTTATTTTACTGATTTCATTTTCAGGTTATTCTCAAGAGGAAATAACTTATACTTATAACACATTCAACTCTACTCGAGTAATAAATTCTCACTCTACCGAGATGCTAGAAAAGAGAAGTATGGATTTTAGAGTAGGTCACAGGTTTGGAGATATTGCAGGAGATAACGGAGGAGTTTCCACTTTGTTTGGGATAGATAATTCGGCAGACATTAGCATTGGGTTTGAGTATGGGATTACCAATAACCTAAACATTGGAATAACAAGAATGAAAGGTTCAGGACATTATCGTCAATTGTATGAAGGGTATGCTAAATATAAAATATTAGCCCAAAGTAATAAGATGCCAGTCTCATTGGTTGCAATTGTAAAGTACAATGTTACTTCTATGGAGGCATCTACAGATAGTACTTCACCTTCTTCTTTTCCAGATTTCATTGCAAGAACTTCGGGTTCGTATCAATTGATACTTGCTCGTAAATTCTCCGAGAGATTTTCTGCTCAACTTGTTCCAACTTATGTGCATAGAAATTACGTGGGATATAATGATCAAAATGGGACATTTGCAATAGGTGCAGGTGCAAGATTTCAACTTACAAAATTAATAGGAATCATAGGAGAGTATCATTATGTGTTTTCCGAAAGCCAAGTAAAAGACGATTTAGGATTAACAAATCCCATAGCTTTGGGAGTAGAATTTGATACAGGAGGACATATTTTTCAACTGAATTTCACAAACTCAAGAGGGTTTGGAGAGGCTCAATACATTCCTTCTACCACTTCCTCTGTTACTGATGGAGAATTTAGATTTGGATTTACTATTGCTAGAGTTTTTAAACTTTAATTTTTGAATCCTGACATATTAAATACTTGGTTCATAATTCTCAATCCCACTTCGGGGAATGGGTTTGTGAAAGCTAAAAAGAACAAGATTTTAAGTTCGTTAGAAAAACTAAACTCTCCTTTTCAACTACAATTTACCGAATATTCTGGGCACGAAGAAATTCTTGTAAAAGAAGCAATTGAATCTGGATTTAGAAAATTCATAAGTGTAGGTGGAGACGGAACTCTTCACCATGTAGTAAATGGAATTATGCATGCAGCAGGAGATTTTTTATCCCAAATAAAAGTTGCCGTAATTCCTGTAGGAACAGGGAATGACTGGGTGAGAAATTACGGAATCCCTAAAAATATTGACCAAGGCATAGAGGTTATAAATAAAGGAAAAACGATTTCTCAAGACATTGGATTGATTACAATGGGCAGTAAAGAGTTTTACTTTAACAACCTTGCAGGATTAGGATTTGATGGTTTTGTGGTAAAAACATTACCAAAATTTAAGAAATGGGGAGGGTTATCTTATTTTTTATCAGCTATAGTTGGCTTATTTCAATACAAAACTCCAGAATTAACTATACAATTTGAAGACAAAGAAATAAAAACAAAAGCATTTTTAATGGCAATAGGAATCTGCAAATATTGTGGAGGAGGAATGCGATTAACGCACAATCCAGATCCCACAGATGGATTGCTGGATGTAACTGTATTAAATGATTTGTCGCGTTTTTCTTTTCTGTTAAATATCCTAAAAATGTATAACGGAAAATTAGCCAATCATAAAAAAGTAGACGTGTTTAAATCCAGAAAGTTAAAAGTTGTTTTAGGAGAAAATGAAAGCCCTTTTATTCAGCTAGATGGAGAGCTGATTGATTCTGAAAATTTTGAAGTTGAGGTTTTGCCTAAGACTCTAAAGTTTGTTGTTTCAGAGTTGAAAAAATAACGATTTATATATGGTTTGTTGCGTGGTTTAAGCACCTAATTTAGTAAATAATTACTGACCAAGAAAATCCGCGAGGATTTTCGTAAGTAGGCTAGAACCAAGCAATAAATTATATA
>CAXIAX010000010.1:0-47434 GCA_964021785.1 uncultured Flavobacteriales bacterium | reverse complement strand
ATTACTTCCCCAAAACAACAGCTCTATTGTCATCTACATGCCCTACAGGAATGTCATAATAAATAGGGAAATCATAATCTGAAATACAATTCTCTATTATCTCTTTTACTGAGAAACCAAAATTATCGTCTTTAATTCCTGAAAACTGACCGACCAACAATCCTTTTATTCCCTCAAATTTTCCAGCTTTCTTTAGAGCAAAAATCATTCTATCAATGTTGTAAGCATATTCGCCAATATCTTCCAATAACAATATTTTTCCTTTGGTATCAATGTCGGAGTTTGTTCCTAATAAACTATAAATGATTGCCAAATTCCCTCCCACTATTTCTTCGTTACCAAAAGGATTGGGGATTTGATAATCTGAATCAAAAAGAGCGTTTTTAAGCGAGTCCATTGCAATTTGCGGAGTAGATTCAAAACTATTGGGCATTGGTGCGTGAAGAGTTGCAATTTCCATCTCATTTATGTGATTATGCAAAACGGTAACATCACTAAATCCAATTACCCATTTTGGATTCTTTTTGAATTTTGTGAAATCTATAGAATCTATAATTCTCACCAATCCATAGCCTCCTCTAGAACAAAAAACTGCTTTTACAGAATCATCATCCAATGCTTGTTGCAAATCACTCGCTCGATCTTCATCTTCTCCTGCCAATTTGTTATATACGTCAAAAGCGTGAAGACCGAATTCTACATTCAGCCCCCACGCTTCTAATACTTTGCAAGCAAGTTTAATTTTATTTTCCTCCACTTTTCCTGAAGGAGAAATTACTCTTACTTTATCGCCTTTTTTTAATAAACTTGGTCTCATCTGATTTTCTGATTTCTGTAAGGTAAATATTTACCCAGAAATAGCATAAAAATCCAAAGACTTATTTATCGTCTCCAAAGCTATCGTCCTCTTCTTCTTCGTCAGCTATTCCATCCAAATCATCAGTAACGCCTTCGTCTACAAAATCGTCATCATCCTCTTCATCATCAATCTCGTAATCGTCCATCTTATCTTCCAATTTCTGACTTACTTTAACCAAATAGATAGTGTCTTCTGTTTTTAGTTCAACAGCTTCCACTCTCTCTCCTTTTGCATTTGTAAAAGTTACAATGTCACGGTTTTTGTATCCCAATGGATATTTCTCTACTAACTTCTGAAGAATATCTTCAGGAATTTTAATATAATCTACTATTACTCTTTTCATTAAGGAAAACGTTTGTTTGGTTTTAAATTGAGGTTAATATTAATAAAAAAATTAATTCAAAAATCATTTTACACCTTAAAGTTTTAGTAAATATGCAAATATTAATGGCGCCACAATGGTAGCGTCACTTTCAATGATAAATTTAGGTGTATCAATGTCTAATTTCCCCCAAGTTATTTTCTCATTAGGTACCGCTCCCGAATAACTTCCGTAACTCGTAGTGGAATCAGAAATCTGACAGAAATAACTCCAGAATGGTGTATCTGTTCTTTCCATATCTTGGTACAACATTGGCACTACACAGATTGGGAAATCTCCTGCAATTCCTCCACCAATTTGAAAGAAACCAATTCCATTTTCTGAATTTGCAGTATACCAATCTGCCAAGAAAGTCATGTATTCTATCCCAGATTTCATTGTATTTGCTTTCAACTCTCCTTTCATTACATAAGAAGCAAAAATATTACCCATTGTGCTATCTTCCCATCCTGGAACTACAATTGGCAAGTTCTTTTCTGCTGCTGCATACATCCACGAGTCTTTAAGGTCTATTTCGTAATACTCTTCCAATACTCCAGATAACAACATTTTGTACATGTATTCGTGAGGAAAATATCTTTCTCCCGCTTCTTCGGCATCTTTCCATATTTTATGAATGTGCTTTTGCAATCTTCTAAATGCTTCTTCTTCTGGAATACAAGTATCTGTTACACGGTTTAATCCTTTTTCTAATAAATCCCACTCATCTTGTGGAGTTAAATCTCTGTAATTAGGTACTCTTTTATAATGAGAATGAGCTACCAAATTCATGATATCTTCCTCTAAGTTTGCTCCTGTACAAGAGATGATTTGAACTTTATCTTGACGAATCATTTCGGCAAATATTTTACCAATTTCTGCAGTACTCATTGCTCCTGCAAGTGAAACCAACATTTTAGATCCTTTTGCTAATTGCGCTTCGTATCCTTTTGCTGCATCTACTAATGCTGCTGAGTTAAAGTGAAGGAAGTGATCCTCCATAAATTTTGTAATTGTCATCTTAATTAATTTTTTTAATCTATTTTGTTTTATGAGCCGTTCTGTTCTCGATACATTTCACAGAAAAAGTGAAACACTCCCGCTAAAGCTGGACAGGTCGAACTGACACTCTTTTTATCTGTTCTATTTCTTGACTCTTTTCAAGTCAAAAATATCTTTTCTTCTATCTCTTAAATTTTTTACCGCTCCAAATTGATTTAATTCTCTTAGTAAGTCTATGTCTACATCTGCAATCAAAATCATTTCGGTATTGGTAGTTGCCTCCGCTTTTATTCCATTGGCTGGAAAAGAAAAATCACACGGAGTAAATACCATAGATTGTGCATATTGAATATCCATGTTGTTCACTTTTGGTAAGTTCCCTACACTTCCTGCAATTGCCACATAGCATTCGTTTTCTATTGCTCTTGCTTGTGCACAGTGTCTCACACGAGAATAACCGTTTTGAGTATCTGTCAAAAAAGGCACAAACAAAATATCCATTCCTTCGTCTGCCAATAATCTGCTTAGCTCCGGAAACTCCGAATCATAACAAATCAAAACTCCAATTTTTCCACAATCTGTATCGTAAGTTTTTAGCTCATTTCCTCCTTGCATTCCCCACACTTTGGCTTCATCTGGTGTTACGTGTAGTTTTTCGTAACGTTCCATTGTTCCATCTCTTCGGCACAAATAACCTACGTTATACAACAAACCATCTCTCATTTCGGGCATACTACCTGTTATGATATTAATGTTGTATGAAATTGCCAACTCCGAAAATCTTTGAACAATACTCTCGGTATGTTTTGCCAATTCTCTTATCGCTTCTGACTCTGGCAAGTGATTATTATCTGCCATTAACGGAGCATTAAAAAACTCAGGAAACAAAGCAAAATCTGAACGGTAAGCCGATACTGCATCCACAAAATACTCTGCTTGTTGCATCAACTCTTCCAAATCTTTGTACAATCTCATTTGCCATTGAATAAGTCCTAGCCTTACGTTCTTCTTTTTGGTAGCTGCTTTTTTAGATTTTTTTGTAAAATAAATATTATCCCACTCCAATAAAACGGCAAACTCTCCTGAATTTTCATCTCCTTCCAAGTATCCTTTCATCACTTTGGTAGGATGAAAATCATTGGCCATTTGAAAATTAAGCACAGGGTCGTGTATTTCTTTTCTTTTTACTTTTTCAATGTATTCCTTTGGAGATAAATCATCTGAAAACTTATGGTAATTTGGAATCCTTCCCCCAAAAGCTATTCCTCTCAAGTTAAGTTTCTCTACCAATTCTTTTCGATAATCATACAACCTTCTTCCTAATCTCAATCCTCTGTATTCCGATTTTATAAATACATCAATTCCATACAATACATCCCCATCATTATTGTGAGTACTAAAAGTATAGTTTCCTGTAATGTCATTATAAGTATGAACTTCGTCAAATGCATCATAATCTACCACGATAGATAAGGCACATCCTGCCAGCTCGTTATTAATTTTGATAACAACTTGTCCTTCAGGAAATTTATCAATCAAAGACTGAATATGTGATTCTTTCCAATAGGAATCTGGCATACTCGAATAAGCTTCAATCATAGCTGCTTTCAATTGCTTGTAATCTTCAATTGTCAGGTATTTGAGCTCAATATTTTCTATGTTTTCTATCATTTTAATGTCAAAACTATTTAGTCGTTTTGGTTATCAAATTTGTTGTTTTTCCCTATTGGAACAAAATTAGACTCAAGAGAATCATACTCTTCGTCTTCCTTTTTGTTCAATTCAAATTTGTAGGATAATAATTTATAATACAATTTAGCCGCCAAAAAATCCGAAGATTTCTCATTTGGATTTGGACAAAGCTCTACGATATCAAAACCTACTACATTCTTTTGTTCGAACACTTTTTTGAAAAACTCCAAAGACTCGTACCACATTAATCCTCCTGGTTCTGGAGTTCCTGTAGCTGGGCAAATTGAAGGATCAAAACCATCTAAATCAATTGTAACATAAACATTATCTGTCATTAATTCGATAGCGGCATCCATCCAAAACTCATCTTGAGCCATGTCATGTGCAAAGAATACATTGTCTAAATTCATCACTCTTTTTTCGGCTACATCCATACTTCTTATTCCAACTTGAATAAGGTTTGTATTTTCGTTTGCTTCGTATAAAGCGCAAGCGTGATTGCAAGAAGAACCTTCGTATTCTTTTCTTAAATCTGCGTGTGCATCAATTTGCAATACAGTTAAGTTATTAAACACTTCATTGTGGGCCCTTATCGCCCCAATAGAAATTGAGTGCTCTCCACCAAATGTGGTAACAAACTTATCTTTTAAAATGTATTTTTTAGTCAATCCATACACAGCTTCTACCATAGCTTCTGGCGAAGCGTTTTCTGTAATAGGATCAGGCATAAAAATTCCATTTCTGTACACTTCAGAATCCGTTTCTATGTCGTACAATTCCATATTCTCAGAAGCGTGTAAAAATGCTTCTGGCCCTTTATCTGCTCCTTTTTGCCAAGTACTAGTACCATCATAAGGCACAGTAGATAAGACAATACTTGATTTTTCTATTTTTGCGAATTCAGCTGGAATTCCTGCGTATGTATTTTTCATTTTTTTGAAATTAGAATTTGAGAATCGAGCACATTTGTTTGGTTAGCTCTGTTTATTCTCAGGTCTTATTATATTTTATTGATTGCTCTAATATCTATTGATTTAGAGCGTAGCGATCTATGATTTTTATTTATTGTATCCCAAAATATCTAAAAACTTATCTTGAGTTTGTTGTTCGTTAAAAACGGTCGTTTCAAGTTCTCCTTCTTCATTTCTCTGAAGAATAATGTGCTTGGGTTGTGGAATTAAGCAATGTTGTAATCCTCCATATCCTCCCACAGACTCTTGGTAAGCTCCCGTATTAAAAAACCCAATATATAGCGGTTTGTCTTTGCGATACTTTGGCATATAAATAGCATTTACATGTTGCTCACTGTTGTAATAATCATCACTATCACAAGTCAACCCTCCCAATAAAACTCTTTCATATTCGTCATCCCATCTATTAATAGGAAGCATAATAAAACGTTTATTTATTGCCCATGCATCTGGCAAAGTAGTCATGAAAGATGAATTTATTAAATTCCATTTCTCTCTGTCATTTTGCTGTTTTTGGTACAACACCTCATACATTACACCTGCACTTTCCCCAACTGTGTAAGAACCAAATTCTGTAAAAATGGTTGGTACCTCCACACCTGCTTCTTCGCAAGTTTCTTTTATGATTCTTACTATTTCGCTAATCATGTAAGCGTAATCGTATTCAAATCCCAAAGAGTTTTTAATAGGAAATCCACCTCCAATATTCAATGAATCTAGTGTAGGACAAATTTTCTTCAAGTCCACGTATACTTTCAAGCATTTCGTCAATTCGTTCCAGTAATAAGCATTGTCTCTTATTCCTGTATTGATAAAAAAGTGAAGCATTTTTAAGCTTACCTTTTCATTCTTTTGAATTTCATTCTTGTAATATTTTAGGATGTTTTTATATCCAATTCCTAATCTAGAAGTGTAAAACTCGAACTTTGGTTCTTCCTCAGAAGCAATTCTAATTCCTACATTCATTTTACCGTTTACACCATCAGATAATAAATCTAATTCTTCGTAGTTATCAATGATTGGAATACAGTTTTTGAATCCATTATTGATAATTCTTGTAATATTTTCTACGTATTGAGCTCTTTTAAACCCATTACAAATAATGTAGTTTTCCTTAGATAGTTTTCCTTTTTCGTATAGAGATTCTACAATATTAATATCGAAAGCAGAAGATGTTTCTATGTGAGTTTCGTTCTTCAATACCTCTTCCAAAACATGAGAAAAGTGTGAGCTTTTTGTACAATAACAATAGTTGTATTTTCCTTTATAGTCATGCTCTTCAAAAGCAGCTGCAAACCATTTTTTGGCATTTTGTATGTTTTCAGAAATTTTTGGTAAATAGCTAAATTTTAAAGGAGTTCCGTGTTCTTTTATTAGTTCAGCTAGGTTTATTCCGTGCCAAGATAATTGGCTTTTATCCACATTGAATTCTTCTTGTGGAAAATGGAAAGTTTGGTCGATTAAATCGGAGTATTTTGTGTTCATTTTAATAAGTTGTAGTGTAAAAAAAATAGCATAACAATGCCAGACAGTTCCAATTGCGATAATTGAAATTGAGCAAAAATGTATTTAATTCGGCCTACACACGGATTACTGCATTCACAGAATTGTGAATGAAAAAAGACAACCAAGATAAGATTACCACTGCGGCAATCGAAGAAACATCCTTTATTCTTTTGTCGGATTTCCAAAATCCATTTTCTATTTTATTTCTTCCTTCAAATAGAAAATCAAAAGTCTTTAATAAGATCAATTGTTATTAAAATTTGGGCAAATGTAAATAAAAAAATGACACGCAAAACTTTTTTATAAAAAAAGTGACTTAATTTTTTGAAATAAGTATTTGAAGGCAATATCAGTCTTAAAAAAGGTTTACAACTCCTTTTTTAAACTCCTCCTTACCCTGTCTATCTGCATGTATAAGCACCCAATAATAAGTTCCATCTGAAACTAACTTACCTTTTTTATTTTTTCCATTCCAACTAATTTTGGACGACTCATACACAATTTGACCCCATCTATTATAAATGGAAAAATTGATATTTGAAAAACAATTATATTCTACCGGTTTAAAAACATCATTTACTCCATCTCCATTTGGAGTAAATACATTGGGCATTATAAATTTTTCCTTACAGGTATCAATTGCAATAGGGGAAGTTGGATCAGGCACGGTTGTATCACAATCAATAATTGAAATAGAAATTGTATCTGTTGCAAAGCAAAAATCTTTATAACCGCTAACAATATGAGTTCCCGGTGTTGATACTACTTTGGTTCTAGATGTAAAACCATCACTCCAAGAATAATTAGAATACGAGCTGGGAATAGTAATTGAAACTGTATTTGGTTGACAAATAACCGTATCATTTCCAAGAATAAAACTTGACGGATAACTAGTATTATTAGAAATAACCAGTGGACTTCCATTAATATTTGTTCCATTATTAACAATTCCTGTAGAACTACTAGAATTATTAATAGTAGCTCCAGATACAGATTCAAAATTGTGATACAACTGAAGATTACTTTCGTTCCCAATCAATGGACTATTATACCTAGATGAAATTTGCGCAGCACTTAAGGCTGTATTCCACATTCTAATTTCATCCATTCTTCCATTGAAATATCTTGAATAATTACCAGAAGCTGCTTTATAAACTCCTATTTGTAGTGGTACATTGGAATTATATACCACCCCTCCAACCCCACCTTGTGTGAACCCTCCCGAAATAAGATTACCATTATAAAATATACTAATATTAGTTGGTGTATGCACAACAGCAATATGTTGCCACATATTATTCCTTATTAGTCTTATTGTACTTAAATACCGATTAATTGCTGGAAATGTACATCCTCCATTATTACTCCAAAACCATTGGATTTGTCCATTTTCATTTGACAAGGAATAAGAGTATCCTCCTGATCCACACCATTGCTTAGCGACAATCAATTTACTACCTACTGTGTCACAGGGATTTATCCATGCTTCAATTGTAAAGCTCCCATTTAAATCAATTGACGAATTATCATTGACTATATAATAATCCGTGGCACCATTAAAAACCATCCCATTTCCAGAAGGCTGGGTTAATACCAAAAAAGGGATTAAAAATGTAATTAAGACTAATACTTTCATTTACAATTATTACGTTCATTGTAAAAGTAGTCTATTTAGTTGTTAAAACAAAATCAGTTGCATTCACATACCCCTTACTGCTAGAAGAATAACCTCCTCCAATTGGCATATCCAAACTATCTCTTAGCTCAAAATGGAGGTGAGCCAAGTACTTTCCATCACAATCTCCTATATTCCCTATGTGATATCCTTTCTCTATCCAATCTCCCACATTTACAAATAGATTACTGCAATGCGCATAAAGTGATTCGTAGTATTTACCCTTGTACAAATGCTTTATTCTAATCACCTTTCCCCATCCTCCTTTTATGTCTTTTGCAAAGGTTACTTGCCCGTTTGCAATACTAAATATAGAATCCCCATAGTCGGTATTTCCTCCTCCCACTCCGTTCCAATCTTCACCCAAGTGATTATTTTCACCAAATTTCTGTGCGTTATAATATCCTTCGGCATTTGGTTTTCCTACAGGAAAATCGAAAGAGGTTGCGATATAATCTTTATTAAATTCGGGAACTTTTTCTTTAGGAAAAATAAAGGTGAAACTTACAATCACAGACGTGAACAAGATGAGGATAAAAAGATATTTATAAGACATGATTAAGGCGTTTACAAGAGTAAACGACAAGAATCCATTAAGTAACACCTAAAGATTGATAAAGAATGTTAAAATTGGTTTTACGGTCTATCTGAAACCGAATAAAGGACAATTTTTCGAATAATCGAATACAATTAAGCACAAAAAAAAGCGCTCTTAAATTAATAAGAACGCTTTGAGTTTATTTTTTTTCAACTTATAATCCCAACAATACTTCTACTGGGTCTTTTGCTCCGAACAACATTCTTTCTGGATTTTCAAGCATTTCTTTTACTTTAACTAAGAATCCTACTGATTCTTTTCCATCAATAATTCTGTGATCGTAAGATAATGCTACGTACATCATTGGTCTAATAACTATTTCTCCATCTACTACCATTGCTCTTTCAACAATATTGTGCATTCCTAAAATAGCCGATTGTGGTGGGTTAATAATTGGAGTAGACATCATTGATCCAAACACTCCTCCATTAGTAATGGTGAATGTTCCTCCTTGCATATCATCAATAGAAATTTTTCCGTCTCTCGCTTTTATTGCTAAACGCTTGATTTCAGATTCAATCTCTGCCAAACTCATTCTTTCTGCATTTCTTACTACAGGTACCATCAATCCTTTTGGAGAGGATACTGCAATACCAATATCTGCATAGTTATGCATGATCATTTCTTTTCCATCAATCATTCCATTTACTGCTGGAAAAAGGTTTAACGCTTCTGTAACGGCTTTTGTAAAGAAAGACATAAATCCTAGGTTTGTACCCAAAGTCTCTTTGAATTTAACCTTGTATTTTGCTCTAATATCCATGATTGGTTTCATGTCTATTTCGTTAAATGTAGTAAGCATTGCTGTTTCATTCTTCACAGCTACCAATCTTTCTGCTACTTTTCTTCGTAGCATACTCATTTTTACTCTTTCTGTATCTCTAGTTCCTCCCCATCCGCTAGCTGCTTCAGTAGAGAATCCTCCAGCCATGGCATTTACCACGTCTTGTTTCATTACTCTTCCGTCTTTACCGGTTCCCGCTACTTTAGTAATTCCGTTTTCATCCATCATTTTCTTTGCAGAAACTGAAGGTACGTCTTTGGCATAAGTTTCTTTAGCTGGTGCTGCAGGAGCAGTTTTTTCTGCTACTGGGTTTGGATTAGGTGCTGCTGCTACTTCTTCTTTCTTCTCTTCTGCTTTTGGCTTGTCTAATCCTGCAGGTCTTGGAGCGTCTGTATCAATCAAACATACAACTGCACCTACTGCAACTGCATCTCCTTCTTCTGCTTTTAACGTTATAATTCCAGATTCTTCTGCTGGTAATTCTAGGGTAGCTTTGTCTGAGTCTACCTCAGCAATTGCTTGATCTTTTTCTACCCAATCGCCAGTTTCTACTAACCATTCTGCAATTTCTACTTCTGATATTGATTCGCCTGGTGAAGGCACTTTCATTTCTAACATAACTTTTGTTTTTAGAATTTTAGATCAATTTTGGTTTCCCTTAATAATTTCTAAAATCTGTTATCTAATGTCTAAAATTTACTTTATTTCGTTTCTAATAATTCAGTAATCAAGGCTTGGTGCTTCAATTTAGAAGCTACTGGCGAACCAGATGCTGGTGAACCTGATGCTGGTCTTGAAATTACTTCAAACCTCACATCCATTTTTCTTGTTACTCCCATGATATAAGACCAAGCTCCCATGTTTTCTGGTTCTTCTTGTACCCAAATGTACTTTTTATCTGTTCCGTACTTCTTGATAATCTCATTAATTTGAGCCTCAGGAAACGGGTAAAGTTGTTCTAAACGAACCAAAGCAACTTGTTCTCCAATATTTTGAGCTTCTTTTTGTTCTAGTATATCGTAATAGATTTTCCCTGAACAAAGAGCTACTGTTTTCACTTCTTTTTGGTTGATGTTTGCATCATCCATTACTTCTTGAAAACTTCCATTTGCGATCTCATCTAATGTTGAAATAGCTTTTGGGTACCTCAACAATTTCTTTGGAGAAAATGCGATTAATGGCTTCCTAAAGTTTCTTTTTATTTGTCTTCTCAACAAATGATAATGGTTTGCTGGTGTAGTACAGTTTACTATCTGCAAATTGTTTCCTGCACATTGCTGTAAAAATCTTTCGATTCTTCCACTAGAGTGCTCACTTCCCATGTCTTCGTATCCGTGTGGCAATAACATTACCAATCCGTTACTTACTCCCCATTTATCTTCTGCAGCTACAATAAATTGATCTATCATTATTTGTGCACCATTGAAGAAATCTCCAAATTGTGCTTCCCAAATTGTCAATCCTTTTGGCACTGCAAATGCGTATCCGTATTCAAATCCTAAAACACCATATTCGGATAATAAAGAATTGTAAATAGTGAATTTCCCTTGTTTGTCTGATAAGTTATTTAGAGTTACTACTTCTTCCTCTGCATCTTCTGTTATTACTACAGCATGCCTGTGAGAGAATGTTCCTCTTTCTACATCTTGTCCTGATATTCTTACTGGATGACCTTCTTCCAAGAGAGTTGCGTAAGCTAACATTTCTGCACTTCCCCAATCTAATTTATCCCCTTCAATTGCTTCTTTTCTATCTTTCATTAGTTTCACAATCTTTCTAAAATACTTTTTCCCTTCGGGTAAAGTAGAAAGCTTGTCTCCTAATTCTAATAATTTCTTTTTCGTTAATTGTGTCTTAACTGGCTTGAAGATATCTTCTTCTTTGGCAAATTTAAAATCTTGCCAAGTTCTGTTCAAGAAATGCTTTACAGTAGCTTTTTCAATCTGTTTTGATTTTCCAAAGTCATCTTCCAGTACTTTATGGAAATTATCTTTAAGCTCTTTCCCTTCTTCTACAGAAAGAACTTTGTCCGAGATTAATTTATCTAAATAAATATCTCTTGGATTTGGGTGCTTTGCAATTGCCTTGTATAATTTTGGCTGAGTGAATTTTGGTTCATCTCCTTCATTGTGACCATATTTACGGTAACACAATAAATCTACAAATACATCTCTGTTAAATGTTTGACGGTATTCTAATGCAATTGTCATGGCTTGAACCACTGCCTCTACATCATCTCCATTTACGTGAAGCACTGGCGATAAAGTAGTTTTTGCTATATCTGTACAGTAAGTACTAGATCTTGCATCTAAATAATTGGTTGTAAATCCTACTTGATTGTTGATTACGATATGTACAGTTCCTCCTGTTCTATATCCGTCCAATTGTGCCATTTGTAGCACTTCGTATACAATTCCTTGACCTGCAATTGCAGCATCTCCATGTATTACGATTGGAACAATCTTAGATTCTTCTTTTAAATATTTATCTATCTTCCCTCTTGTTATCCCCTGAACTACTGGAGCTACAGCTTCTAAGTGAGAAGGGTTAGGAGCTAATGTCAAATGTACATCATGCCCGTTATCTGTTTTAATATCGCAAGACCATCCCAGGTGATATTTTACATCTCCACTAAAATTTTCGTCTTCGTAGTCTTTTCCTTCAAACTCACTGAATATTTTATCCATTGGCTTATTAAAAATGTTAGCCAATACATTCAATCTACCTCTGTGAGCCATCCCCATCACAAATTCTTTAATTCCCATGTCTGCTCCTCTTTCAAGAATTGCATCTAAAGCTGGAATTAAAGCTTCTCCTCCTTCTATCGAGAATCTTTTTTGACCTACAAATTTCTTTTGTAGAAAGTTTTCGAATTCAGAAGACTGATTTAATTTATGTAGAATATGATTCTTCTCGTCTTTTGAGAATTTAGTTCTATTTTTTAATTCAATTTTATCTCTTATCCACTCTAATCTCTTTTGAGCACGAATGTACATGTACTCGATCCCTATAGACTGGCAATAAGTTAATTCTAAATGCTCTATAATTTGATTCAAGTTAGCAGGTCCTATTCCTATTTCATTTCCTGCTTGAAACACTGTAGTTCTATCGCTTTCGGATAATCCGTAGTTTTCTATATCAAGAGTAGGAGTATATTTTCTTCTTTCTCTTACAGGATTTGTTTTTGTAAATAGATGCCCTCTATGGCGGTATTCATTGATGAGATTAAGAACTTTGAATTCTTTGTGCATGTTTTCAGAAACGGCACCTCCATCTTCTTCATAATTTGCTTTTTGAAAGTCGAAACCTTCAAAAAATCTTGCCCAACCAGTGTCTACTGATGAAGGATCTTGTTTGAATTTCTTGTAAAGGTCTTCAAATGCATTAACATCACCATTACTTAGAAAAGAAAAATTATCCATATTATTTTGTAAATTTTGTTTACTTCGAAAGCTTCAAGAGCTTTCATTTTATTTGGAATTATAAAGATGCTACTTTTTTATTGAACATGAAAAATTTGAAGCCACTTTTTATGCAATTATGAAAAAACAATTACAACTTTTGTTCCTACAACTTTTCCATTTTCGAAAATTTCATTAGGTCCATCTATCACAATTTGCTTATCTATCACTTTCTGAAGTAGTTCTATTCTGTTTGTAGCAATTTTCATTCCTTGAGAGGAATGTGCATTTTCTTCCTCCGATTTGTTCCTAATACTTGTAGAAATACCAATTCCATTATCTATAATTTCGAAATAGGTTACTCCATCTATTGTATAAATGTTGATGTCAATCTTCCCTGGCTTATCCATAGGCAAAATTCCATGCCAAATACTATTTTCAACAAAAGGTTGCATAAACATTCCAGGCACTTTTGTCATTTCACCATCCACACTTTCGTCTAGGTTTATTTCATAGCTGAATTTCTCCTTAAATCTCATGTTCTCAAGAGAGAGATATAAACTTAATCTTTCCAACTCCTCGGACAATGGAATTAAGCTATCTTCACTTGTTGAGCTATCTAAATTTTTTCTGATTAATTTTGAAAAATTAGACAAATACCTATTGGCCGACAACTTATCTTCCTTGTTGATATAGAACTGAATAGAGTTAAGAGAATTAAATATAAAATGCCTATTCATACTTGAGTTTAGTGATTGTTGCTCTAGTTTAATTAGTTTGTTTTTATAGTTCAACAATTCCAATTCTCTCTCTTTTTTTATGGCGTTTCTTCTTCTATTAAATATAGAATAAACGATCAAGCTAATGGTTAAAAACACCAAAAGTAAGAACCACCAGTTTAACCAAAAAGGCGGATTTATTCGGAAACTTACTTTTTCTATATCGCTCCACGTTTTACCATCTACAGTAGATCTAACCATAAACGTATATTCTCCGTACGGAAGGTTAGGATACCTCGAAAAATTAATCGTTTCCATAGGAGACCAATCTTCATTTGCTCCTTCCAACTTGTAGGAATATCTTACACTACTAGGATCTTTAAAATAATTAGTATGGTAATAGAAAGTGAATGTGTTTTTCTTGTATTCAAAGGACAACTTTTCTTTGCTTTTTAGTCTGCTTAGCCAATTTTCTTCTTCAAAAAACAACTTAACACTAGATAAATGCACTTTAGGCTTTATGGAGTCAACAACTTTATCTTGGTTTCTCTGAAACAAATTAATTCCCTCACTAGTCCCGAACCAAATGGTGTTTTTAGAGTCTTGAAAGATCGAATTTAAATTCGTTTCCATCCCTATCAATCCGTTATTAGTAGTATAGGCATTAATCTCCCTTACGCCTTTTTCAAAAGAAGTAATATTTAAAGTAAAAACCCCTTTATTGGTTCCAATCCAGAGATAATTAGCATGATCTATTAGTAAAAAGTTAATTACAGATTGACTATTTTCTTTAGAAAAATCAAAAATTTCAAATTTATTTCCATCAAAATGAATTAACCCATTTAATGTTCCTATCCACAAATTATTACCGTTAGAAGCCAAAGAATAAACCTTATTATCTACTAATAATGAATCATCTAATAAAGTCGCATTAAAACCATCATAAACCACTAAACCTTCGCCTGTACCAAACCAATAATAGCCATTTTGAGTGGAAGTAATTGCTCTTACATTGGTATAAGGAAATGAATCTAAAGTACGAAAAGAACCTTCTTTATAGTATGCCACACCTTCATTTGTACCTATCCACATAATGGAAGATACCTCTTGAAAAAGAGACTGTACTTTATTGGATGGCAATCCATCTTCTGTAGTGTAGGTTATAAATTTCTCATTTTCATGTAATACTAAACCATCAGAAGTACCAATCCAAAATTTCCCGTTTTTATCCAATAAACTAGTCCATATATTGTTATTTGCTAAGTCGGAATTTTGGCCAATGTAATGATCTATTCCACTATCACTAATTCTAGCGATCCCTTTTCTTAGCGAACCTAACCATATATCTCCTTCTGCATCTTCTCCAACCGACAGTATCAAACTACTATTTAGCTCTTCTGGCTCTGTCAAATACAAGAACTCTTTATTTGCAAATTTAACTAAACCGTTTCCATCTGTTCCTAGCCAAATATTACCTTCACTATCTTCAAAAATTACTTGTGAAATATAATCTACTCCATTTAGTTTCTTGTAATTTTCTATTCTGCCATCCGTACCTATTTCTGTAAAAGAAGTATTGGAAGATACCCACACCCTATCCTTTTTATCCACCATTAAATGGGTGGTATAGTCATTTGCAAAATCCGAATTAAACTGACTTATACTTATTACTTCATCATTCTTTAAATGAAATATTCCTTTTTCATAAGTCCCTATCCAAAGCTCACCTTGCGAATTTTTACTAACGGACAAAATACTTTCATTTTGTAAGTATGGAAATTTATTGACAGTAGAATTGGATATGACATAAATACCTTCACTAGTAGAAACATAAAGTTTTGAGTCGTAATAGCTCATACTTTTAATCTCTTTATCAATAAAATCACTCCTATGTTCCTCTATTAATTTAGTTTTAAGCGAGTTTCCAATTTCTTGAAAACAAAACATCTCTTTCTCGGTAGAAACCCAAATTTTATTATCACACACAATAACTTGCCCTACTTTCTTATCTTGAATCAGCTTGTTGTTATCAAACGGAAAAATAGAATCACCTTTTACAATAGAAATCCCTGTAGTAGAAACAACCCAAACTCGGTCTTTATCATCCACAAATAGTGAATTTATAACATTGGATACTAAACCATCTTTTTCATAATAATTGTCGAAAGACTTTCCGTTAAATTTACTCAATCCATCTTGAGTTGCAATCCATAAATACTGCTTTGAGTCTTGCGCTATATCCAACACCTGACTTTGAGCAAGACCCTCGTTAGCAGAGTAGCTAATGAAACTATATTTTTGGGCCATTGATTGAAAAGAAATCAATAAAAAAACAAGTAGACTAAGTTTCTTAATATTATTCATCTAGCGCTTTTATTTGTGGCTTGGAAACTAAAAAAAGTGCAAAAAATGTAAAGAAAACAATTCCGCCTTGGGTCTCGAACATTGATTCTGTAAAACCAAATAAAAAATAAGTGAGTGTAAAACTAAACAGTAAAAAATGTTGGAACTTTTTGCTATAATAAAACATACTTACAAAGATTAACAAAAGAGACAGAAGACCAACAAAACCAACTTCTGCAGTCGTTTGCAAGTATTGCTGATGCGAATCCAAAATTAATATAGCTTCATCTTTTATTCCTACCTCTTTGTATTTATTTGTTAAATCTGTTCTTATATCGCCAACCCCAACTCCTAATATGGGATTTTCTTCTATCAGCTCTATGGTTGATTTCCAAACCCAAATTCTTGTTCCTGTACTTTGCAAATAAGCAGCCGGGTTGCTGTTGTCTCTTGTCATTTCATCATAAGCCGTAGTAAATCTTGTTTTAAGGCTAGAATTATTGACTCCGACACCCCCTACAACAACAAAAACTATAAAAATAAGAATAGCTTGAAGTACTTTTTTCTTTTTTACAGCAAAGTAACAAAGCAATGAAAAAATAGCCACTACAGACAATAAAATCCCTGCTTTAGAGGAAGAAAAGAAAATAAAAATGAGGAAGAAAAATACTTTTGACAGCAGTAATAAAGTTCGTTTTGTCCTTGGTTCGTCTACTATGCTTTTCCCTAAAATAAGGATAAGAACTACATAATACATAGAAACATAAGTAGGATGCACAAAAGGACCTTCTTGAAACATCCTAAAACCAAGGTAAACGCTCCTAAAATTAATCGTTTCTCCCAAAGTTAGGTATAGATAAATAGCTCTTGAAAATGACAAAGCTGCATAACTCAATGCGGTTATCGTTAAAACTTTAAGAATTAGTTTATGATTAATACTCGCTTTATTATAAAAGATAACTGGTAAAAAAACAGGAAATGCAATCATAGAAAACTTAATTTCTATTCCTTTCCACCCCATAGGAATATCTTCTGTATAGAGCATACTAAGCAGTGTGATCCCAAAATAAGCTGCTATAAACAAACCTACTTTAGTACCTAAAACCGCTTCTTTAAAATTGTTAAATTCTCCTGTAAAAAAGGTAATAAAAAAAGCAACACTAATAAATATGGTTTGTAATCTTGGAAAAAAGAAAAAACTCACAAGGAAAAGATAGATACAAATATTTCGGAATTGAATTAATGTCATGTTATACTATCTCGTTCAGGTTTTCTTTTAAAAACGCAATCACCTTTTCGGGTTGTTTTGTGTCCGTATCTAAATTAAGTATTTTTTTTGAGACCTCCTTTGCATTAGGAAATTCATTCACATCCAATTCCCAAACTGGAAAATCTTTTGAAATAGGATGAATCATAGAAACAAACCAGTCTCCGAGGTTTATAGATGATTTTTCGGCTTTGGTTTTGAATAATTCACGATCTTTTACTAGGATTGGAAATTTAAGAAATGAGTGATTCGCATACAGTTCTTCGTTTATGTATGTTTTCCCATTTTGTTTCAAAAACTCATTAAACAGCATTGCATTTGCTCGCCTTGTTTCCAATAAATTTTCTAACTTTTTTAATCCTTTCAATCCTTCTTTTGCCTGAGTTTTTGAAAACCCTTTGAAATAATTTTTGGGCATAGTGACACTCGTAATTTCCTCTCCCGAAGACGACCCAACTACAATTCCTTTTTTACTCAAAAAACGATAAAACCTCAACAAAGTCCAATAAGTAGCTGGAGTTAATAAATATTTTCTCGCTTTTATTAAAGTTCCCAGCATTAACTTTTCTTTAAAAGAAGGAGAAATTAATTCTTGATTCACTTCTTCCAACTTCCCAGCCAATTCTTTATTTTTTAAATAAACAAATCCTCCAATTCCGGTTGAAAACGGCTTGTTCCATTGAGTAGAGAAGAAAGATGCATCTGCAAAAACTCCATTTGGCTTTCCATTGTATGTTCCCCCAAAACCATGAGTACAATCTTCTATCGTAACTATGTTATTTTCTTTGGCAAAAGCCACTATCTCTTCAATTTCGGATGATAATCCAAATGTATTCTGAATTACAATGCACTTTGTGCTTCTTGTTACTTTTGCTTTTATGTGATTTAATGTAGTATTGTTGGTTTCCTTATTCACATCTACATAAATAGGTTTTGCTCCCAAATAAATAATTGCATTGGGCACCACCACACAAGTAAATGCAGGAATTATTACTTCATCCCCTTTCCCTATTCCATTTGCCTTTAGCAATGCATAAAGTCCAACTCTTCCTTTCCAATACAATGAAATTTGAGAAGGCTCTGCATTCAACTTTTTTGCTATTTCTACTTTGAATTTTTCCAATTACTTGCGTTTTTAAAAGCTGTGTAAAGTTACTTGAATTTCCCTGCAATGCGAAAATTAATCAAGAGTTACTTATTTATCGGAATTTGAAACCTTAAAATAACCCAACAATCCAACCAAAGAACCTATTCCGTAGGCGAAATGAAGCGTAACAAATGCTCTTAATGCATGAAAAAAAGTGGTTTGTTTTAAATCTACTGTTTTTATTATCACCACAACTAAAGCCAACAAATAAGTAGTAAAGGCCAATAGTGACAAATAAATAAAAGGGAAATACAATACAGAAAGCAACAAAGGAACTAGAATTGATAACACAAAAATTAGCGGAATAAAATGCCTAAGACTAAGCGAAGTAAAATCTTTGGTTATAAAAACTGTCAATAGATTCCACTTTCCGTTTCGATAATTGTTTTGTGCCAATTGCCCATAAGTTTCGCGGGCATAATAATAACATTTGGTTGCTGGCGTAAGCATTATTTTTATTCCTTTTTTCAATAATCTTTTAGATAATTCTATATCGTGATTTCTAATCAATTGAGGATTATAACCTTCTACTTCTTGCAATAATTTTGTTTCATAAATCCCAAATGGAACTGTATCCACTTCCATAGCTTCTTTAATCCCGGTTCTAAACAAAGCGTTCCCTACTCCAAATTTATTGGACAACACTTCTTTTATTGCCTTGGATGTTGGAGTCAAATTCTTCACTTTGGTTTCCATAATACCACCAATAACATCTGCGCTAAGCTTCTCTTTTTCTTCAAACAATGTATTAATATAACCTTGGTCAAACGAAGAGTGAGCGCTAGCAATTAATATATAATTATTACTAGCATTATTTATCCCTAGATTAAGCGCAAACGGAGTTTTCTTCTTCGGATTATCTATTAATCTCACTTGAGAGTTAGAAGCATTCAACTTATTTACAAGTTCTCTGGTTCCGTCATTACTCATGCCATCCACTACCAAAATCTCCATTTTAGTTTTGTCAAAACCATTGTTCAACAAAGATTCTATACAGTTTTCAATATAGTTCGCTTCGTTATAGCAAGGGATAACAACACTCAGTGTTTTGGAATTTGACATTTATTTTTCTTTTATCTAAAACTCTTTATTAAAAACTCTGTTATCGTCTCAGTTGCTTTCCCATTTCCATACAAATTGGTAGTGAAATCAGACTTTTTTGCCAACATCTCTTTGGTAAAAGCTACTATTTTTTCGGCATCACTTCCTGCCAATTTATTTACTCCTTCTTCTATCAACTCCACCCATTCGGTTTGTTCTCTTAGGGTTACACAGTTTTTCTTAAAGAAAAAAGCTTCTTTTTGTAACCCTCCACTGTCTGTCATAACAAGCGAGCAGTTTTTTAGTAACTCTATCATATCAAAATAGCCAACTGGATCTATCAATTTCACTTTTAACTCTATCCCAAACTGTTCCAATTTGGCTTTTGTTCTTGGATGAAGCGGCAAAACTACTGGACAAACATTCTCATGAATGTGATTGAGACTTGACACAATTGAGTGTAAAATCGTTTCGTCATCTGTATTTTCGGCTCTGTGTAGAGTTGTCAGAATAAATTTATCTAAATTTAAACTCTCAACCACAGTTGATTTCTCTTCCGATTTTTTTGCATAAAACAAAGCTGCATCATTCATCACATCTCCCGTTCTCACAACTTCACAATCTATGTTTGAATACCCTTCTTTCTCCAAATTATCTATTGCGCTTTGGGTAGGGCAAAACAAAAAGTCAGAAATTCTATCAGTCAATATTCTATTTACTTCTTCTGGCATATCCATATTAAAACTTCTTAAACCGGCTTCTACATGAGCTACTTTTATATGAAGTTTTTTTGCTGCCAAAGCTCCAGCTAAGGTGGAATTGGTATCTCCATAAACCAACAATAAATCTGGCTTTTCTTTTATCAATAACTCTTCTATTCCTTCAAGCATTCTTCCTGTCATTGCTCCATGCGACAGACTATTAATTGCTAGGTTAAGTTTAGGTTTAGGAATTTCCATTTCATCAAAAAACACATCACTCATGTTGGCATCAAAATGCTGACCTGTGTGAACAATAATTTCTTCTATAAAATCATGCTTAGCAAACTCCCTGCTCAATGCAGCTGCTTTTACAAACTGTGGTCTTGCCCCTATAATTGTAATTATTTTCATTTTATTGTTTTTTTTGAAATTAGGTTTCTTGCTTTTAAAAACAAATTCCCTTTCCATTTATTTTTATTTACAGAATAAAAAGGAATCATTTTACCTCCAAATCCTCTAAAATATTTTTCTACTGCAGGAAGCATAGACCCTTCAAAATCGAAAGTTTTTACTCCCTTTTCTTGTGCCATTTTTATTGCACTCCACATTGCCAAAGCTCCTGCTCCCTCGTGTCTTTCTTCACTGTTATAACCTCCCAAAATATAATAACAAACTTCTTTGTCGTACACACAAAAAACTGTGCTTATTGCTTTTCCTTCTTTATTATAAGAAACATAACAGATAGAATTTTCTTCGGTTGCAAATGAACCAAAAACAGAATCCAAAACTTGTGTATTTACCTCGATATTTTGTTTGGAATAAGTTCCGTAGATTAATTCTTTCGCTTTATTAAAATTACTCTCTTTCTTGGCAATTATTCCATCTTTTTCTGCCTTTTTGATGTTTTTTCGCCTTTCTGACGACATTTTCGCCAATAAATCTTCTTTAAACTCGGATAAGTTTAGCTGATAAGTATATCTCGGCTGTACCGAATACCCTTTCCAGATAAACTCTTGCATATCCACGTACTCTTGCGGAAATGGTAAGGAAAAAATATCAAATTTTTGTTCCTCAAAATAATCACGAACCAAAGCCAATACTTTCTTTCTGAACGTATTTTTTTGAGCAGGATTTATCGTATTATCCTTCACAAACAAACCACAATTAGGCGAAAATGGAGGTGCAGAAATCTGAGTCAATACTTTGGCTCTTTGGAATTCGTAATAATAAAAACTACCTATTAACTCTTTGTTTTTATTATAAATCCCCATCAAATGATAATTCTCATCCAAAGAAATAGCAATCCATGCTTTAGAGTTAAACACACTAGCTGTATTTAATTTCTCTAAACATTCGATATGTATTTCTTCTATGTACAAGGTTTTAATTCGCTAAACTTAAATAAATTTCTCTTAATTTCTCTTTTTCTACTTTCCAGTTGTATTTCTCTTTTACAGCTTTCAATCCGTTTTGCCCCAATTCATTCGCTTTTGCATCATCATGAACAAGGGTATTTATAGCTTCAGCTAATTGAGATGGAGAAGTTGGGTCAATACAAATCCCACAATTATTTCCTTCCACTACTTCTTTCCACATTGGAAAATTAGATGTGATTATTGGAATACCTGCACTCATGTATTCAAACATTTTATTAGGTTGCGCATCCACATGATTTGGCACTGAATGAAAAGTAACTATTCCAGCTTTAGAAGTAGATAAAATTGAAGCTAACTCCTCTCTATTTACTTGCCCATAATACTTTGTTTTTTTCCATCCGCCAAGCATTTTTACCTCCTCAAAAACTGAGTTTTCATTAAAAGAACCTGCCAAGTTAAGCTGAATATCTTTTGTTTCCTCCATTGAATTTATCAATTCATAAATTCCTCTAATTTTTGAAATTCCTCCTAGATAACAAATTTCATTCTTTCTGTCCTCCCATTTATTATTAGAGGCTAATTCCCCTAGAATTGGATAATTATTAATATCAATCGAATTAGGATTAAACTGTTTGAATTTATCCCTAATAACTGGTGTTGCCGTTATGATATAATCAAGTTTGGAACAAATAAACTTTTCGTATCTAGCAAAAATCTTAGATAAGATTACTGAAACGGTTTTATTCAAATACGGTTTTCCTAAAAGTTGTTTTGGAAAATCTTCATGAGCATCAAATATAACTGTTTTACCTTTTCTTTTTAGTTTTCTTGCCACCGGCATCAATTCCGGATCATGTAAGTGATAAATATCACAATCTAGTTCTATCGCTTTTTTCCTCGCAATTTTTGTCTTTACTAACATCCTATGCAACCTTCCTTTGGTAGGTGGCAAAGGGACAACTTTCACTCCCTGCACAGTTTCTTCTTTACCGTGAGTAACTACTAAAGAAACATCAAATCCAGCTTGCGCAAGAGAAACACATTCTTTGTGAAAAATCCTCACATCAAACGCAGGATGAGCTGTAGATATATGACAAACTTTAATCATTCTTATTTAATATTTTATTGTAAAGAGTAACTAGTTTATCTCTATTCACTTCTTTAGTTGCTGTACTTATAATCAGTTTTTTATTGTACTCTTGCACAGTACTCAAATCCAGTTGCAATGCTCTTTCTAATCCTTCGGCAAAGCCATTTTTAGCTATTATACCATTCACATTGTCCGTCACTACTTCTTTTGTAGCGGGTAGGTCAGAAGTTACAGAAACACAACCATACCCCATAGATTCATATAGGCTTATAGCAGTTCCATCACTAATAGGATTTGAAACCCAAATATACGATTTAAGATAATTACTCTTATTGATTGAACTTTTTACAAAACCAATAAATGAATAAGAATCTTTGGGCAAGATGGATGCTGCTTGTTTTTTTAACTCTTCTTCTTCCGTTCCGCTTCCTGCAATTATTAACTTCCAGTCCGGACGGTTCTTTACAAACTCCGAGAATCCTTCTAAAATTTCATTGGTACGATATATAGGATTCAACAACCTATTGGAATATATTATTTTCTCCTTTTCTATTGGAAGCGCTACTCCTTCATAGTCTATTCCATAATTTACCAACAAAACTGGTTTATTTACCAATTCATGAATTGCCTTAATCATGAAATTTGCATTTGCGGTTAAATAATCAGACTTTTTTAAAGAATATTGGATAAGCTTTTTGTAAAAAATATTCTTTTTAGGTGTAAGTAATACATCACTACCCCATGTTGTAAGCACTTGAGGAAATCTCCCTTTATTGGCTAATGAAGTAATAAATGCAAATGAATTGGCCTGATGAATTTGAATTACGGAAGGCGAAAAATCATTGATTATTTTTCTTAATTTTTTTACGTTTTTAAATAGTTTTATTGGGTTAGTAAGAGAAAAATCCAACTTTATATTTTCACATAAAGTAAAATCTCCACTCGATACCACCAAAATTTCATCAAAATAATCCTTTACAAGATCATAGAAATTTGTTAGGTGAATAGGATTAGTAGACGGTCCAACTAAAAGTAATTTTTTCATACACATTTCTCTTTTTTGTGACACAACCAAAAACCCAACAATATAGCATACAAAATAGATGTTGATCTATCAGCCACAGGCGCATTAGTTAAAGAATTTATTGTAATACTTATTGTGAACAAGACAAGTAAAAACGATTTGGAATTTAGTTTACTTTTAAAAGCAAAGTAAATTGGATAAAAAATCAACCCTAAAAATGCAATTAAACCAACTAATCCGTAGCGCCAAAAAATTAATAAATATTGACTTTCAGCATACATATTGCGCTCATAAAAATATTGTTTATAAGCTCCATATCCAAAAATAGGCTTATCTAAAATCATTTTACCTAAATATTTCCATACTTCATACCTTCCCATCATAGAATTATTTTCCAAGACATCTTTATCAAACATGGTATTTATATAGGAGTTTTGAGACAACAAAAAGGATAGTAAAAAGGTAAACAATGTTAATGCTATCAAAGAGTAATACTTCAGGGTAGATTTTTTGGATAAAATAGCATAACCAACCATAACTACCAACCCTACCAAACTAGTTCTAGATTGACATAAGAAAAGCATAAACAAAGCAACAACAAACCAAATTATTGCTTGTTTCACTTGTCCTTTATGTGGAAAAAACAAAGTAATAAAAAAAAGAAATACAACAGCATTTACATTAGGGTTACCCGCTAAACCTAACATTCTTTTTGTTCCAACATTTCCTTTAGAATCCAATCCAAAAAGGTCAATGTGTATTCCTCCGTTATAGTATTCTTTTATTATATCATTAAAATCAAACAAATTGAAATAATGAATTAGGTTAACTCCTACCAAAGTTATAAATACTGGCTTTAACCATGATTTATAAAACGATTCGAACCTAACTAAAGAGAATAAAGCCACTACTAAACCAAATTTTAGCACTTTATATATTTCAAAATAATCTCTTAATCCATTGTTGGAATAGTTTATCAAATTTGAAACTAAAATTGCCATACCAAATCCAATTAACCAAAGGTAGAACTTAGAAAAAACCAAGGACTTTCTTTGAAGAAAAACAACAATTCCAATAACTGGAACGAGCAAATCAATAAATTGAAAGTAAGGTAAGCGATCTACAATTTTGAACTGTGGAAACAACAAAATGGACGAAAAAACTAAGCCTGCCAAAAGAAGGTTGAGTGTTTGTAATTTATTCATCATGCTTTAATCGCGTTTTTAGAAATTTTCACAATCCATTTATACAAGAAATAAGTATAAACTATTTGTGCTAACGACAAGATAACAAAAGCATAAAGAATAGAGTTAAATAATAATCCTCCTATTATAAAAGCACTTAAGATTATGGCATTATTTATTAAAGAAACATAAAACAATTCCATTTGTTTATGAATTACTATGGCAATTTGGGTAATTGGCGAGGTGATGAATTGCAAGAAAAGCCAAGGGGTTAAATATTGCGCATAAACTCCCGAAACTCGCCACTTGCTTCCCAACACAAACTCGAATATTTGGGGCCCAAACAACAATACAACAATGAAAATTGGTGCGGCAATGAGAGAAAGTCGTTTTAATATTTTCTTTATCATTGGCACAAAATTCTGGTTATTGGCATACATACTAGCTGCTTGCTGTAAAAAAACCTGAGCAAATGAATTTCCTATTATCGACAAAGGAGCTCTCAACACTCTGTATGTCATGTTATAAAATCCTAAAACAATGTCGCTAAAAGCATAAGATATAATAAAGACTACACCACTGTTTTTAAACTCATCTGTCATGGCATGAAGAGAATTTATCTTCGGAAATTTATCGTACTTCTTTGCCAACTCCTTCATTTTTCCTTTGCTTATTTCTTTAAACAAATGCCTATCGTAAGCCAATAAATTTGCTAATAGATAGACAAAAGATAATCCAAAACCGATTAAATAACTAATAATAAAACCTCCAATTCCCACATTAGTAACACCACTCGGAACTGCATATTTTTTAGAAAAAAGAGAATTAACAAACTCGAAAAAGCTTTGAGCCCCTCCAATAAACTTACTTTTTAAGATTCCGAAATAAAGTAAAACTCCAGATCTAGTTGTAGCCTGTGTGATAACCGAATTAGATGTTTTTCCAAACCTCTTCTTTCTGTTAGACCAATAGGTTAAAATCTTGTAAGAACTAGCAAAGAAAACACAAAGTGGAATAAAATATATCCAAAAATCTAAATCAGGCTTATCTATCCAAGTCATTATAGAAGAATGAAATACAGCTATAAAACTAAGTAAAGATATGCATAGAACTATAAGAATACTGAAAGATAACGCAACCAAATTCATACCGTCTTCATCTTTCTTGGGCATTAGAATAGCTAATTCATACCTACCTGTTGCGATAACAAGAAAAAATGAAATAATAGAAAAATAGAATGCAAATAACCCAAATTCTTCGGGAGAAAACAACCGGCTAATGACAGGCATCAACAACAATGGAATTAACTGTGCTAAGGTGGTTCCTGTGAGCAAAGTCAATACATTTTTAGAAAACTCAGATTTCAGTAAATTCTTGAACATTATTTCTGATTTATATTTCTAATCGTTTTACTAAATATTTTACTGGAAAATAAGAAGACAAAAGCCCAACTGACACTATAGTAAGTAAGATATAGATAATATCCATAAACTCTACTTCTATCGGGTAAGATTCCATTATAGATTCCTGTATTGGAACTATACCAAACCAAATTTGTAAATAACAAATTAACAATCCTAAAACCAAACCTATTAAACCTCCTAATATATTGATTAACATCCCCTCATAAAAGAATAAGTTGCGCACATCTTTCTTCGTAAAACCTACTGAATAAAGAGTAAAAACATCTTTTCTTTTTTCCAAAATCAACATGGTAAGTGATGCTATCAATGAAAAAGCTGCAATAATCATAACAAAACATAAGATGATAAACACGGCTATTTTTTCACTTTTGGTAGCCGAAAATATCAATGCATTTTGCTCTTCTCTAGTCTCTACTTTGAATTTATCTCCTGACAATTCCTCTATGTTCGCTTTCAATTTATACAATTGATACTTAGACAAATTCCTTGCAAAAACTTCCAACCCCGTTATCTCGTCTTGATAACCCAATAAATTCTCTGCAAATTTTAAAGATGAAAACACATACTTCCCATCATTCGTCATTAAGCCAGTCATAAAAACACCTCCCACGGCAACACGCTTAACGTTAAAAGGCTGACCACTGGTCATAGAGATTTTTTTATCTCTCAGCATCCCATTTATGGTAAGTTGATTATCATACCTAGGATCAGAAGTAAAACCAAGTCGGCTTTGCAATATTGCTCCAGGAATACAATAAGAGACTCCTTCATATTCTAAATCTGGCAATCCTTCGATTAACAAAGTATCTAAACTTGTTTTTACAATATAATCTGCTCTTACTCCTTTAATTTTACAAGCTTCAAACCTATCTCCTTTTTCAAGAATCACAGTTTGTTCAATTACTTCACTTCCATAAGTTACCCCTTCAAGCTTAAATATTTCTTTAGCTTTTAGTTCACTCCTCTTAAATGTTTTACCTTCTTTTAGCGTAATTTTTATATCAGGATCAAAAGTATTGTATAAATCCTCAACCACTTTTTCTATCCCATTAAAACCCGATAATACAATAATCATTGCCATTGTACTAATAGCAATACCAATTACCGATATCATGCTTACCACATTGATAATGTTCTGCGATTTTTTTGCAAACAAATACCTTCTGGCTATTTTAAACGGTAAATTCAAATGAGTTGAAATTTAATGAAAGAAATTATTTAAGCAATTCTTCAATTTTCATTGCGTAATCCAATGAATCATCTACAAAAAATTGTAAATCTGGAGTCTTTCTTAGTTGATTTCTTACAATACGAGCCAAATCATTTCTTATTTGATTCTTATGTTTGTTTATTTCTGCAAAAGCTTCTTTGTCGTCTTTACTTCCAAAAATACTTAAATAAACCTTCGCAATAGATAAATCTTTTGTAGTCCTCACGATAGTCACAGTAACCATTGCGCCCTTACAATAAGATCCAGCATTTTGCTGAAAAATCATGCTCAATTCTCTCTTTATTAATTCAGATATTTTACTCTGTCTTACATTTGCCATCTACAATTCTATTAGGTTTTCCCGTAAAATTAAAGAAATTATTACTTTTACATACTAAACAATGGTTTATTCCATTAATATCTCTGCTAATAAATCACTTTTAGGCTGAATTTATCCAATTATGAAGAATTTTTTTAAAATTATTGCTCTCGCAAAGAGTTACAGAACTAGCTTAGGACTTAATGTGTTTTTCAATATTATTGCGATTCTATTTGGGCTTTTTTCATTTTTGTTTTTTATGCCATTTCTTACGGCATTATTTAACTCAGATGAGCTAAAAGCGATTCAAGCTGCCGGACCTCCAGCAGATTTTAATTACTCCTACAAAAGTTTAACCGAGCATGGTAATTATTGGATGTCGGAATATTTAGTTTCTCATTCAAAATTTGAAATGCTTATCCTTTTATGCGGGATCATCTTGGGGATGATATTTGTAAAAAATATTGCTCGTTATTTTGCTTTGTTCTTTATGGCTGGAGTAAGAAATGGAATCGTAAGAGACTATAGAAACAAAATTTACAACAAAATTTTAGCTCTGCCTCTTTCTTATTTTTCTGACGAAAGAAAAGGAGATATCATTAGCAAAATGACCAATGATGTAAAAGAAATCGAATGGTCTGTTCTGCGTTCATTAGAAGCTGTATACCGAGACCCTATTTCAATCGTATTGACAATTGGTGTACTTATATTTATGAGTCCAAAAATGTCGCTTTTCATTCTTTTATTAATCCCAATTGTTGTACTAATTGCACTTATTACAAGAAAATTAAGAAAAGCTTCGGCAAATTCTCAAAGTTTGATTGGAGATATGATGTCTACTACTGAAGAAACTCTTTCAGGACTAAAAATCATTAAAGGATTTAACGGAGAGCAAATTAAAAAAGAAAAATTTGAAGAGGAAAATCAGAATTACACTTCTCAAATGGTAAAACTTTTTAGAAGAACAGATTTGGCTTCACCTCTTAGTGAGTTTTTAGGAGTTTCGGTAATAATCTCTACTATGCTTTATGGTGGAAACTTAGTTTTTGCAGGAGAAATGGGAGGAGAAACCTTAATTGGATACCTAGCTATATTTTATCAAGTAATTGCACCAGCAAAATCATTGACGGATGCCATCTCTAATGCGCAAAGAGGTATTGCATCTATGGATAGGATAAACGAAATATTGGATGCAGACAATGTAATTCACGACCCTAAAAACCCTATTAAAGTTGAAAAATTAAACGAAAAAGTTGAATTCAACCATCTTAATTTCAAATACCAAGACGACTATGTAATAAAAGATGTGAGTTTTTCTATTCCGAAAGGAAAATCTGTAGCTCTTGTTGGGCAATCTGGTTCGGGAAAAAGTACCATTGCCAATTTATTACCCAGATTTTACGATTTACAAGAAGGAGAAATTACACTTGATGGAAACAACATTAAAGATATTACATTAAAAAACCTTAGAAACTTAATGGGAGTTGTAACCCAAGATGCTATTTTATTTAATGATACTATAGCCAATAATATTTCTTTTGGGATGGAAAATAGTACTGAAGAAAAAATAATAGAAGCTGCTAAAATTGCAAATGCACACGATTTTATTCTTCAGTTACCAAATGGATACAACACCAACATTGGAGATGGAGGAGGAAAATTATCTGGTGGACAAAAACAAAGGATTAGTATTGCACGTGCTGTGCTTAAAAATCCTGATATATTGGTGCTAGATGAAGCAACTTCAGCTCTAGATACCGAAAGTGAAAAACTAGTGCAAGATGCCTTGAATAATTTGATGAAAAACAGAACTTCGTTAATCATTGCTCACAGGCTATCGACAATACAGCATGCAGATGAAATAATTGTAATGCAGGACGGAAAAATAATGGAAAGAGGTACTCACGAAGATTTAATTAATCAAAATGGGATTTACACCAAACTAACCAAAATGCAATCGTTTTCTTAATAAAATAGGCCAACTAGTTTAGTCATTTCCTTGAAAAAGGAAATCTATACCCGAGAATAATTCTCATTTTTGGATGACCAATTGTAGTCCTGAATGACAACAAAAAAATGAAATAAATGAAACTCAATTTTAAAAAATTTGGAGAAGGAAAACCTCTCATTATTCTACACGGATTATTTGGCTCACTAGACAATTGGCAAACATTAGGAAAAATATTAGCCGAGCAATACACAGTTTACTTAGTAGACTTGAGGAATCATGGGAAATCACCTCATAGTGACACCTTTTCATATTTGGATATGGTAAATGATGTTGCAGAATTGATAGAAGATGAAAAACTTGAAAAAGTATCTATCATTGGTCATTCTATGGGAGGAAAAACTGCAATGACTTTTGCTGCAGAATACCCTCAGTATTTAGACAAATTGATTGTGGTAGATATTGCACCAAAAAAATATGCTCCGCATCACCAAGAAATTATTGACGCTTTGTATTCGCTTGATTTAACACAAATAAAATCAAGAAGAGAAGCAGATGAAATAATGAAAGAAAAAATGCCTGTGGACGGCACAAGACTTTTCTTACTTAAAAATCTGAACAGAGAAAAAGAAGGAGGTTATTCTTGGAAAATGAATTTAGATTTATTGTCCAATGAAATAGAAAAAGTAATAGACATCACTCCTATTCCGTTCCCAATTCAAATTCCTACTTTATTCATAAGAGGAGGAAGTTCTGGATACATCTTAGATTCGGATTTCGACAAAATAGAAGCCTTATTTCCTAGCTCAGAAATTGAAACAATAGAAGGGGCTGGACATTGGGTTCATGCCGAAAAGCCTCAAGAATTATTGGAGTTGATTGAAGAGTTTTTGGGATAGACTTTTAACTTGAATTACTTTCTCGCTATTCATGGTCATTCCTGCGAAGGCAAGAATCTAAATATTAGAGTGATTCTCGCAATTAGATTCCCTTTTTCAAGGGAATAACATCCGTTAAAATTGAATAAATAAAAATACTTCAATTTCTTTTATGGAATTAATATCCCATTTGCATCTTATTACCAAAGACCGGCAAAACAATTATTAATTTTATAAATACAATCAAGATGAAAACAATTAAAAACATACTACTTGGAGCATTCTTCATGAGCTTCGGGTTATTAGGAACGAGCCAAGGAACGGGAGAAATAAAAGGAATAATATGGGATTTTGATAATAACGAACCTCTTTATTCTGCCACTGCACGAGTTTCTCATGCTGGGAATACAATAGGAGACTTATCTGATATTAATGGAAGATTTACAATAAAACCGTTACAACCTGGAACATACTTACTAGAGGTGTCCTTTGTTGGATTTAAACCTACTACAAGAAAACTAGTTGTAAAAGCAGGTCAAATTGCTTTAAGAGATACTATTTTTCTATCAACCGGATTATTAAAAGAATTTATTGTAGATGGAAAAAGAATGGAACTAGATCCTTTTGAAGTAAATAAGCCAAGCATGGAAGCTGAAGAGTTGAAAGGAATGGCCGTGATTAGAAACTCTGGTCAATTATTACAAGTAATTGGTGACGGAAATTTCAATTTTAATGAAGGAACTGGAGAAGTTTACTTTAGAGGATCTAGAAGCAATGGAATTACAACTTACCTAGATGGGATGAAAATTCCTGGAGCTGTACCTTCATACCCAGCAGCTGCAATTAAATCTTACTCCGTTTATACCGGAGGATTACCTGCAAAGTACGGAGACACATCTGGAGGAGTTATAGAAATTGAAACAAAAAACTTCTTTGACCTGTATAATCAAAAAGTGGCAGAGATGGGAATTACTTATGAATAAACAAAATACCTGTACCGATTAAAAATATTGGTATAACTTTAAACCAAACAAAAAAAACTTGAGAATAACTCGAAAACATATAAAATCTCTTTCAGATGAGAATATTGTTCTTCTTTACAAACAGTCTAACGACCAAAAATGTATTGGAGAACTGTATGTTCGTTATTCTACCTTAGTAATGGGTGTAAGTTTAAAATACCTTAAAAACATTTCGGATGCTCAAGATAGCTTGATGCAAGTATTTGAAAAATTAATAACAGAACTTAACAAAAACGAAGTTCGAAATTTCAAACCTTGGTTGTATCAAATTACAAAAAACCAATGTTTGATGGAGCTAAGAAAAAACAAAAAGATACACAAAACCTCAATAGAAAATCAACCACTTGAACAAGAGGAAAACGAAATTGAGCTACACGAAGAAAAAGAATTACTACTCACAAAACTTGAGGAAATCATCCCCAATTTGAAAGAAAACCAAAGAGTTTGTATTGAATTATTTTACCTGAAAAACAAAAGCTACACAGAAATAGCCGAAGAAACAGGACTTAGTTTAAAAGAAGTAAAAAGCAGCATACAAAACGGAAAAAGAAACCTTGAGATAAGACTCAATAGTTAGAATCTCTTGCCAAGCAAAGCCTATAAGGCACAGTTAATTATGAATGACTAAACAATGAAAACAAAAACTAACATAGACAATCAAAACTTAGGAGAGCTTCTCACGAGCTACTACCAAGGCAAGTTGTCGGCAAAAGAATCGCAAGATTTGGATAGCCTAAAATCACAAGATGAATTCTTGGCTGATTCCATGGAGGGTTTTGATGAATTTCCTGAAGCTATTAATCATATTCCTGCCTATAAATCGAAATCAATAAACAAACTATGGATAGCTGGAGGTGTTGTTACCATCCTTTCTTTAATCGCACTCTTTGTATTTTACCCTCAAGAATCAGAAATTAAACCTCTTGCACAAGTTGCTTCCATTGAAGAAGTAATAGAAAGTGAACAAATTACAGAAGCTCCAAAGCCTATTTCATCCGAAAAGGAAATTGCAGTTCCTGTGACCAAAATAAAAACAATAAAGAACAAAGAAACAACCAAACTTATAGACAAAGAAACTCCAAAAAGAGACTATTTCGAGATTCCAAAAATGGAACTGAACCCAATAGAAATAAAACAAAAAACGGACTACACGATAAAAAAAGCCAAAACAAAAGCTTTGTTGTACTACGATTTTTTAGCCATTGATTATTCTGTAATTTACACCAATACAATTCCTGTAGAGCCTAATTTTGGAGGGATAGATGCGAGTAAACCAAACAAAACAGAAGAAGGGATAGAAATAGGAAACGGGAACCAAGAAAAAATTATCACATACAAAGAGCAACTAAAAAACAGTTTGTACCAGTTGAAAGTACAAAACTATACTTCTGCAATTACTAATTTTGAAATCATTCTTACTCATTTTCCTCAAGATGCTAATGCCGAATTTTATATTGGCTACGCTTTATTTCATCAAGAGAAATACGAAGAAGCTATTCTCTATTTTGAAAAAGCCATGGCAAATGGATTCGATTTTTTCTTTGAAGATGCCGAATGGTTCATTGCTAATAGCTTAGAAAACATGGGAAAACTGAAAGAAGCACAAAAATTGTATAGAAAAATCAAAAACAAAGGAGGCTATTATTCTTATCAAGTGGAGTAAAGGTTACTTTATATTCTACATAATAATTTATTGTGGGATATTTTTTCGTTAAATTTGCAGTTCAAATAAGAAGAAAAAAAACACTTGAGTTATGATGATATTGATGACACTATATAAAAAGCTATTAGAATTCCGTTTCTACATTGCAATTGGACTAATAATTACTACTGTAGCACTTAGTTTTACCAAACTAGACGGTTGGTGGTGGTTCTCATTAATCTTAGCAATAATTGCAGTAGGTTCTCACATTTTCTTTGGTCCTATTCGTTTTATTCAAGAAGGGATTCAATCTGGAAACATGGAAATGGCTCAAAAACATATTAAAACAGTTATTTTTCCAAGGTTATTATTCAAACCTATCCGTCAAGGTTTTTACATGCTACAGTCTAATATGGCTATGGCAAACAAAGATTTTGAAGGTGCTGAAAAATTGATGAATAAAAGTATCAAAAGCAAAAGTAAAGTGCTAGGAGCTGGTAGCGAAGGAAGCTCTTATTTGCAATTGGGAATGATTGCCATGCAAAACGGCAAGAGAAACGAAGCAAAAAAGAACCTTAGACTAGCTTTAGAGAAAGGATTAGGAGATAAAGACAGCAAAGCAACAGCTTACCTACAATTGTGCGGAATTGAGCTACAATCGAGAAGATTTGCTCAGGCTACCAACTTATTCAAAAAAGCTAAAGCATGTAATCCTACCAACCCAGAAATAAAATCTCAGTTGGCACAAATGGAAAAGCATATTCATAATAGAAGGTAGTCAACTCTAGTTCTGAAATTAATTTAGAATTTTAGTTTTGTTATTTAACCTATATGATAAAATTGAATTCAGTAGACTGTCATTCTTGATACAAAATAGTTTTCCGTTCGGTCAACTATTCCTCTCGAATTGACAACTACCGATTAAATATCACGAATCATCCTGAACTAGTCCCAAGATCTAACGAAGAATATTTCAATGAATAGAAATACGGAAACCAGTTCAGCATGACAAATTAGTAGCAGTTTGTAGATTAGTTGAGCCTGTCAGTTCGATTTTTTTCAATGAGTGAGAGCGAAGTAAAAATGTATCATGAAGGACAAATCAAGATTTAACAATTCAGCAACTTCCGAAAATAGACAGATTAGAAAATAAACCATAAAAAAAGCGATTCAAATGAATCGCTTTTTTTTATGTCTTAATTGTTCTAATTGTTTTTTAGAATACTTTCATCAATAAAGAAAGTTTCTCTTTCAAGTGTCTTCTATCTACAATAAAATCTAAGAAACCATGCTCTAGTAAAAACTCCGAAGTTTGAAATCCTTCTGGCAAGTCTTTTCCTATTGTTTCTTTTACAACTCTTGGTCCTGCAAATGCTATTAAAGCTCCAGGCTCGGCAATATTCACATCTCCTAGCATAGCAAACGAAGCCGTAACTCCACCTGTTGTAGGATCAGTTAATAATGAAATGTAAGGTAACTTAGCTTTCGCCAATAAAGTCAACTTAGCAGATGTTTTAGCCATTTGCATCAATGAAAAACCTGCTTCCATCATTCTTGCTCCTCCAGATTTTGAAATCATCATAAAAGGGCATTTCTTTTTAATTGCATAATCAATTGCTCTAGCAATCTTTTCACCTACCACAGACCCCATAGAACCTCCAATGAAGGCAAAATCCATACAAGCTACCACAATCGGCTCTCCTGAAGTCTTTCCGTATGCAGTTCTCACAGCATCTTTCAATCCAGATTTCTTTTGAGAAGATTCCAATCTACTTTCGTAAGATTTGGTATCTGTAAATTTCAATGGATCTTTAGAAACTAAGTCCTTATCTAATTCTGTGAATTTATTATCATCAAAAATAATAGAAAAATATTCCTTAGAACCAATTCTAAAATGATGCTCATCTTCTTCACTCACCCAGCAGTTTCCTTCTAGATCATCTCTATCCACAATATTTCCACTTGGCGTTTTGTGCCAAAAACCATCAGGAGTATCCTTCTTTTGGTCCGTAGGAGTATTTATGTTTTTATTTTTTCTTGTAAACCAACCCATAATTTTATTTTTTATACTGACTAATACCTATTTAGTCAGCAATAATTTTTCCTCAACTATTAAGCTATTGTAATAGAATCATCAAGATACACATCTTGAATAGAATTTAATAAATTAACTCCTTCACTCATTTCTTTTTGGAATGCTTTTCTTCCAGAAATTAATCCATGACCTCCAGCTCTTTTATTGATAACGGCTGTAGTAATTGCTTCACTCATATCAGATGATTTGTTTCCTGTAGAAGCTCCACCAGAGTTAATCAATCCTATTTTACCCATGTAGCAGTTTGCTGCTTGGTAACGACATAAATCAATTGGATTATCTGTATTCAATTCTGAATAAACTTTATCGTGAGTTTTTCCAAATCCAATAGCAGTATATCCTCCGTTATTTGTTGGTAATTTTTGTTTAATAATATCCGCTTGAATCGTTACTCCCAAGTGATTTGCTTGTGCTGTAATATCTGTTGCAGTATGGTAATCTACTCCTCCAGTTTTGAATCCTGGGTTTCTTAAGTAACACCAAAGGATAGTTGCCATTCCTAATTCATGTGCTCTTTCAAATGCTTGAGCTACTTCTATAATTTGTCTGTTGCTATCTTCAGAACCAAAATAAATTGTTGCTCCTACTGCTGCTGCACCAAGGTTCCATGCTTCATCTACAGATCCAAATGATATTTGGCTATATGTTTCAGGGTAAGTCAACATTTCATTGTGATTCAATTTCACAATAAAAGGAATCTTATGAGCATATTTTCTAGAACAATTAGCTAGGACTCCAAAAGTAGATGCTACTGCATTACAACCTCCTTCTACAGCTAATTTTACAATGTTTTCTGGATCAAAATAAATTGGGTTTGGTGCAAATGATGCTCCTGCAGAATGTTCTATTCCTTGATCTACTGGTAAAATTGAAACATATCCTGTTCCTCCTAATCTACCGTGGCTGTAAATTGCCTCAAGGTTTCTCATTACTTGTGGACTTCTATTTGTCATTGAAAATGCTTCTGACACAAAGTTTGGATTTGGTAAAGTCAACATCCCTTTGTCAATAGTAGTACAAGTATGGTCCAATAACATTTTGCTGTTATCTCCTAATAATTCTTCTATGTTTAATGCCATCTAAGTTTAGTTTTAAATTTATTATCTCTCGTTTTAAAAAAACAAGAACGCAAATTTAACAAAAAAATAGTATCTAAAGAAGATTCCTATTTTAAACTGACACTTAAATTGAAATGTATTTTGATTTACTTGTAAATAAGTACCGAACTATAAGCACTTATTCCCTCTTCTCTACCCACAAAACCAAGCCTTTCGGTGGTGGTAGCTTTTATCGATACTTGATCTACATCTAACCCCAAAACTTTTGCGATAACATCCTTCATTGTATCCAAATGCGGAGCCAATTTTGGCTTTTGTAGACAAATAGTAGAATCAATATTAGAAATTTTGTAATCTTTCTCTGCTATTAATTCACCTACTCTTTTCAATAAAATTTTACTATCAATCCCTTTATAATCAGCTGAAGTATCTGGAAAATGTTTTCCTATATCTCCTAAGTTTGCAGCTCCCAAAAGTGCATCACATATTGCATGTAACAATACATCTGCATCCGAATGACCTACTCCTCCTTTGTGGTAATCCAAAAGAATTCCTCCCAACCAAAATTCTTCTCCTTCGGACAATTGGTGTACATCAAATCCTATTCCTGTTCTAATATTCATAAGATTATTATTGTGCTCCTGCAGTTTCATTATTCCCTAAGTTAAATGCTAAAGAGAAACGAATTGTATTGGCTAATGGATTTTGATTTGTAACTGTAACCAAATAAGAAAAATCCAATTCGAATTTACTGTATTTAAGTCCTACTCCCATAGTCACATATCTTCTATTTCCTTTTGAATAATGCTCATGAAAATATCCAGCTCTCACTGCAAATATCTTGTTGTATAAATATTCCATTCCCAAAGAAATATTAATCTCTCTTAGTTCTTCTGTCAATACACTTCCTGGCTCTACCCCAATAAATTCGTCTGCATCATTGTACAAAACATTTCCTGGCGCATCATTAAATGACCCAAAAATACCTTGAGCTGGACTTACATCATTATCTCTTCCTGCTACAATTATATTTGAATTAGACCTTGAATAAGCTGGTGGAGTTGGAACTAACAATTTATTTACATCCACTCCTATTGAGAATTGGTTGTAATCATCAATCTCCATATTCAATACAGATCCTAATCTTAAATTAGAAGGTAAGAAATCTCTTGTGGTAGAATTGGTATAGGATACTTTATTTCCAATGTTAGAAATATTCATACCCACATTCACTGTTGATTTATAATCTCCTAAATTAAATCTTTTTGTTTTATAAAAAGCTCCTAAATCTATAGCTACTGCTCTACCTGGTTTTGTATCTACTGCCCCAACTGTTAATCCATCTGTTAAGTTAGAATTGATAAATCTTGCTGTAATAGACCCTGATAAATTCTTTGATAATTTCATAGAATAAGCAGCATCAAATGAAAATTCTTTAGGATTTGATTGTTTTATTGTACCTCCTGTTGCATTGGTAAAAGTTATACTTCCTAATGAGAAATATCTCATACTGGCAGAAATTGCAGAACTTTTAGTTAGTTTTTTATACCCAGCTAAGTATACTAAGTTGATATCGTTAATCCCTAAACTTCTTAGCCAAGGCGAGTAAGAAAAGGCAACCCCTCCTTTATCTTCTGAAAATGCATATTTGGATGCATTCCAATGTTGCGAATTAATATCCGGATCAGTTGCAACCCCCATATCTCCCATAGCACTAGCTCTAGAGTCTGGAGAAATTAATAAAAAGGGTACTGCAGTCGTAATAGTATTTAACTGTAAATCACTTTTATCCGATTGAGATCTTGAAGTTTTAGAAACTAATAGTCCCAATAATAGTAAAGATGATAATCGTAAGAAATTATAATTTGTCATTTGGTGTTATTTTGTATAAAAACATGCCTTATTTAATATCATTCAGCTATGTTTTAAACAGTAAAAATTAAAGAGTAGAATTTTTCCAGATAATTTCTTTTATTAATTTGGTAGGACAAATATATAATAAACTTATATAATATTTATTTTAGAAGTACGAGTTTTTCATATTTTTCTACTTTGTTTCCCTCGTCATCTGTCACTTTCACCTTATAAATATAAGTTCCTCTCCCTATTCTATCTCCATAATCGTCTCTTCCATCCCATTCTATTGCATCCACTCTAAACCCATGAGTTTTAACTGGTTCGTTTATTGTTTTAACTAGTTTTCCTGAAACAGTAAACACTTGCACTTGAACCTCCAAAAATTCACAAGATTGATTATGCTCAAAGAAAAACTGAGTTCTAGTAGTAAACGGATTTGGATAATTTAAAACATGATCTATTGATAATGCTGCATTCTCTACCACCACAAAATCAATTGTATTGTCCGAGGAGTTATTGTGAACATCCCAAGACTTAATGCTCAATGTGTGATTTCCTTCTGTCAATTCTGATAATGGATAGTTAATTTTTCCACTTTGATAAGAATCAAGGTCTGCTTCGTAATAATTATTTAACACAAGTGGGTTACTTGTTTCTTCATCCAAAATAGCTGTTAAGTTATGCCCTATTCCATTTCCTGAAGTATTAATTCCGCTAGAATCAAACAACTCTGCATAGATAGATGGCTGTTCATCCGTAATTCCGCCCGAAACAAAATTATTATCATTCATATACAATCCTACTACTGGACCATCCGCATCTGCAGATGCTGACAAGTCAACTCCCCCCACATTTATTTTATTAAAATAACCTGTTCCGTCTTCTTCTCCATTGTAGGAATAGTAACTTATTTTTCCATATCCAAACTGATAATTAATGTCTTTTGGCACCAAAAATGTAAATTCAAACAATCCATTTTTTACGGTTGCTTTCCCTTTGTAAAGTACACTAGTTTGTAAATCGTACGTTCTAATATCGCCAGACTCTCTATTTCCTAATGTAGAAAGCGTAAGCGGCTTATCATAAACTGTAGGATATACAACTCCATTATAATCGGTAATTAAAACTCCGTTCACATCTTCCAATTGACCTTTAATTGTTATTTTACTTAGAGCTTTTAAAGTATCTATGTTAGAATTAACCGGTACATTATTCACTTCAGTTGTAACTACATTTTGTTTTGGAAATGCCAAATTCAAAGCAGGATCACCAATTAAGGCAAATCTTCTGTGGTCATTTGACCCTGCAACTCTAAAATTATTTTTCGTCTCTAAATAAATCTCACCCATGGTTCTTGGCGAACCGTCTGCTTTTTTTACAAAAGCCTCTTCAAAAAATGCATTTATTAGTTGCTCGTTAGACCCTTGAAAAACAGGTCTTGTAGTAGTAAACATAGCCACTGCTCCACCATTCGGATTAAGCACACACAACTCCCCTGCCGAAGTTCTTGATGGGTCATCATATTTTGTAAACTCACAAGTTGCAGTTAGCATTACTGTCAACCTATTTTTATTTGTCCAACCATTTATGGTCGATAAATCCAAAAACCTTTCAGAACCCCAACCTACTTCTCCTCCATGACCTTCATAAGTCGTAATTAAAGCTCCTTCTTCAATAGTTCTTCTCAATACTTCCGTACCATCAAGATACCTTTCTCCACCAGATACAGAAGTTTGTTTATAAGCATCCATGTGAATTTTTTGCAAATTAAATGTCGGATGATTTACTTGAATTGAATCCATTATGCTTTCTGTGTGAATAAAGAAACTAGTCTCCCAAGTTTCATCAATATCATCAGAAACAAAACATAAAGTATTTCTCCAATCTCCATAAGGGTTCACCTCTCCTGTTCCTGCCACACAATTTGTAACCTGAGTAATCGGTACATTTTGCGCTTGATAGTTTATTATTTTGTCTACTACATTTTGAGCCTCAATAGGTGATGTTACTGTAAGTCTCCCAACTGCAAGATCTAGCAAATCGTAATTACCAATAGATTCGCCATCATCCAATATTCCATAATAATCATCTGTCACAAAAGAAGATATATCTGACAAAGAATTATCTGACTCATAAACTGGCACATAATTATGATTTGGCTGCACTCTGTCTTTGTAATCATAAGAACCATCTCCAAATAAAATCAAGTATTTTGGTGGCGCCATTCCTCCTCTATCGTAAAACATTTTTGCAAATGTTTTAATAGCCGTCACATCTTGCATTCCTCCAGAAAATTCATTATAAATTTCATCTACACTCGCATTCAATACTGTCAATCCATTAGACTCATGAAACTGCTTTAATCTTTCTGCTTGCGCTTCAAATAATGGGTGATACACAATCATTACCTCAGAAACAGATGCCGAGTGAATATCTTGATTAGGAACTTCTCCCGCATAAGTTGGGGTTAAAAATCCATTATTCTTAAATGAAATAAAAGTTTTAAGCGTATCAGTTTCAAGTGTAAAATCAAGCAAAGATCCAACTTTAGTATAAACAACATTTTTTATATCAAACGGATTAGTAACATCCCAAATCTCATCTACTTCAGTAGCACCTGTCATATTAAATTTAGCAACATTACCTGTACCAGAAGAAACAACATCTCTAAAAATCATCTGATTATTACTCATTGTCAGGTTTCTTCTTACGTTCACTTCAATATAATCCAAGTAACCAACACCACTTTGACTTAACGGTTTATTGTAAGTCATATTCACACTAACAGTGGTAGAACTAGGTAGAAATGAAATTGAACCATCTCGTCTCAAAGCAACAGAACTATGTGTTCCTGATGGAATACCGGGTAACGAAATAGTAGTAGAAGTTCCTCCAGATGACATAGAAAAAGAACTAGAAGTAGGATAATCTGTTAATGCCAAAACTGAAGAGTACACAACTGCATTAGAAGTAACGTCAATATTCGGAAAAGCAAAATTATAATTGGCACTTAAGGTTGCTTCAAAAACATCTCCAATCCATAATTTCCCAGAACCACCCCTGCTAGACAAACTCATTATATTTATTCTATCGTCTTCCTTTACAAGAAAATCGTCAAAAGTAGAAACTACATGTGTTGGTGTAGAAGAAGAAGAATTTAAATCAGCAATTCTTTTTGCACCAGTAATATCATTAACATTCACAAAGAAATAAGAATCCTCCGAATACAAATGTTTTTCAAAAGTAAATCTAGAATTAATCGTTTGATATTCCCATTTATCCGGACTCTGCCCGTAAAATAAAAAATAATCACCCTCTCCAAAAAGACCATCTCCACCATCAACCATTTTAATAGCATTCTTTTCCAAATCATCTACTCGATCTTGCCCATTAACTTCTGGAAGCATTCCATTATGGTTACCATAAACATTGATTAAAGAAGAAGAAATTGCAGAATTAATCATTCCATTATCCAAAAGAAAATCGTAAGTAACTTTATAAACTCCATTCGTTTTTAAAGATAATTTGTAAAATTCACCTTGAGCTAAAACTGATGAACTTGCAAAATCTCTAGTTCCTCTAGAAAAACTACTTGCGGTTTGCGAGTTATTCGTTTTATAGGTGTAATTCAACATAAACGAAGTTGCTTTTTTTATCACACCATTTTCCTTAAAAAGCGGAACAATAGTTATTATCCCATATTTCACTTTAATTTGATAACTATAAATAACCTCAGAAACTACAGAAGAGGATATTTCATTCTTCATTTCCGAAGACAAAGCCAAAAGTTCTTTTGACGTTAATATTTCACTGCTTAATACATCAATCGAAACCGCCAATTCTTGGCTAGATGACAACTTAATTTTAGATACATGCCTTGGCAATTCATCTAAACGGGCAGCAAAACCATCAACATTTAATACATCTTTATCGTCAATCGAAACCAATTTCCAATCTAAATCATAAGTCTTCCCTGATTGAGAAAAAACATTAGTTACTGATAATAATGTGATAACTAACAGTGTTTTAATTAATGATTTTTGGTTCATTTCAGTCTATGTTTAATTAATAATGAGGTACAATGCTACAATAAATTATAAAATATTCAGTTTTAAGAGACAAGTTATAATTAGTAAATTTAGTTCAGTATTACGACTTATTCAACTATTTATTGTTGACTAAGATAACGCATTTAGGAATTTCTTATTGTTTTATGCCGTAAATATGAAACTTATTTCTATTTTTACCGTATTGATTGAAATTAATTCATCCTTATGAACAATTTTTTGTTGAAAACATTAACGTCCTTTATTGCCATAATTTTGTGCACTTCTGCCTTTGCGCAGGATCCAGAATTTAGTCAGTTTTATTCTAATCCCCTGTATTTAAATCCAGCCTTTGCTGGGTCTAATAATTGTCCGAGGGTTTCATTAAATTACAGAAACCAATGGCCAGCAATCACAGGATCTTTTGTAACACAAAGTGTTTCTTATGATCAAAGACTTGGTTACAACAAAGGAGCAGGAATAGGATTATTAGTTACCAATGATGTTGCTGCAAAAACATTAACTACATTAAATGCTAGTGCCATTTTTTCTTATCACCTACCTGTTACAAGAAAATTTGCTTTAAGGGTTGGTTTTCAAGCCACATATTTTCAAAAAAGTTTAGATTGGAATAAATTATCATTTAGTGATCAAATTGATTCTAGAAGAGGGTTTGTATACACTTCAAAAGATGTTCCTAATGGAAATGGTAAAATTGACGGAGTAGATTTCTCGGCAGGTATACTTGGTTTTAGTGAGAAATTCTTTTTTGGATTTGCCGCTCACCATATTACCGAACCCAATGAGTCTCTTGTATTGAATACACAAACAAAATTACCTCTAAAATTAACTGGACACGCAGGAGCTGTTATTCCATTAAGAAAGAGTAGATACAAAAAAAGTACAACCAACATATCTCCAAACATTTTGTACAGGAACCAAGGAACGTTTCAGCAACTTAATTTAGGAGTTTATGTTAACAAAGGTCCAATATGGACTGGAGTATGGTACAGGCAAGCAGGTGGAAATTCTGATGCATTTATTGTGTTGATTGGGATTCAGACTGATGCAATAAGATTAGGATACAGTTATGATGTAACAACAAGTGAATTAACTCTTGCTACAGCAGGTTCTCATGAAGTTTCATTTTCAATGAATTTCACATGTAAACCACCAAGAAGAAGATACAGGACAATAAGTTGTCCATCATTTTAGTTATTAAACTAATATTTTTTAAAGTAAAGAAGAAAAAGAAAACGATATGAAGACGAGAAGAAATTTAAATAAAGTACTTGTGGCGAGTTTAGCCGTAGGGATGATGTCAATGTCTTGTAACAAAAAACAGCAATCCTCTGCAACAGGTTGGAATTATAACGACTCTGAAAATGGTGGTTATTTAAAAACCAAGTATGTTGAACAAGAAACAGGTCCAGGTCTAGTTCTTATAGAAGGGGGAACTTTTACAATGGGTAGAACTGAACAAGATGTAACTTACGACTGGGACAATACTCCTAAAAGAGTAAGTGTATCTTCATTTTACATGGACGAAACCGAAATAACTAACCAACACTGGGTTGATTATTTACATTGGACAAAAAGAACTTTTACTGACTTCCCTTTAATCTTTAAAAAAGCATTACCAGACACCTTAGTTTGGAGAAGTAAATTAGGTTATAATGAACCTCAGGTAGAATATTACTTAAGACACCCTGCATACCAAGACTACCCTGTAGTTGGAGTAAGTTGGCTGCAAGCAACAAACTACTGTTCATGGAGAAGTGACCGTGTAAACGAATACATTTTGGTTAGAGAAGGAATTCTATTATGGAATAACGACCAACAAAATGAGCCGTTTACTACAGACGCATACATGACTGGAAAATTTTCGAATAGTGACAATCCTAAAGGACAAATGTTAGATCTTGATCCAAGTAATGGAAATGGTTCTAATGGAAAGAAAAAAATTCGTAAAAAAGATTTAGCTACAAGAATCGTAAGAATGGAAGATGGAATTATGCTTCCAAAATATAGACTTCCAACTGAAGCAGAATGGGAATATGCTGCATTAGGGTTAATTGGAAACTCAGAAGATGAAAGAATTACAAGTAGAAGAATTTACCCTTGGGATGGTCACTGGGTAAGAAACCCAGAAGATAAATTTCAAGGTCAAATGCAAGCTAACTTCGTAAGAGGAAGAGGTGACTATATGGGAGTTGCAGGAAAATTAAATGACAATGCAGATATTACAGCACCAGTTACTGCATATTGGCCAAATGATTATGGTTTATATAACATGGCAGGAAATGTTTCTGAGTGGGTTATGGATGTTTATCGTCCTTTATCTTCAGAAGATTATGATGAATTCAGACCATTTAGAGGAAATGTTTTCAAAACAAAAGTGCTTAATTCTGAAGGGGGAATTGACGAAAAGTTAGATGAAGCAATGTATGATGTTACAGGAATCAAAGAATACTTAGTTGATTTTACTGCAGAAAGAAACAGAAGAAAAGGAGGAACTATAACTGACTCATTGGATAGAGAATTACTAAAAGAATTAGATTCTTTAGTTTCTGAAGCAAATGAATTATACAATGACGGAAGAAAACTTGAGGCATCTAGAGCTATAAGAGAAATACTTGAAACAAGTTTACCTGACATTGGATTTAGAGTTCAATCTATACCTGGTTTAGAAGATTTTCAATATGAAATCATTCCTAAAATCATTGTTGGAATGTCTGATTATGTTGTGAACTCTCCAGGAAGTCTAAAAGTAAGAGAAGTTACTAAAGAAGAAAATTTGGACAGAAGAAACTATGAAGAAGCAAATTACATTGATTACTTAGATGGAGATCTTAATTCTAGTATTTACTACCAAGATGATGAAATTAAAGAAGGAATTAATGAATTTGACAACCAAAATAGTGCTAAGAGAAACAGATCTGGATTCAATTCTGACAACTTAGTATACCAATCTGGTAAAAATAAAAAAGGAAAACCATCTACACTAATCACAGATCAGTCTAGAGTTTACAAAGGTGGATCATGGAAAGATAGAGCTTTCTGGATGTCTCCTGGTAACAGAAGATTTTATGATGAGTTTAGATCTACAGATGCTATTGGATTTAGATGTGCAATGACAAGAGTAGGAAGTCCTGTAGGATTAGGAGGTTCTAAAAAGAAGAAAAAATAAATCTAACAAATTGATAAATTATAAAAGCCTTGATAGAAATTCTATCAAGGCTTTTTTTTATATTTAGAAAACAAAACTAAACTATGACGATTCAAGAACTACATTCCCTGTTTCTTCAGTATCCTATAATTACAACCGACACACGTAACATAACTCAAGACTCCCTATTTTTTGCTCTAACAGGCGAAAACTTTGATGGAAATAAATTTGCTAAGGATGCAATAGAAAAAGGCGCCAAATTTGCCATTATAAGCGATTCTGACTACCAATTAAACGAAAGCTACATCCTAGTAGAAGACGTGCTAGAAACGCTTCAGGAGCTTGCAAAATTTCATAGAGATCAACTTACTATTCCAATTATTGGAATTACCGGAAGTAATGGAAAAACTACGACCAAGGAACTTATGAGAAGTGCATTGGCTGAGAAATACAAAGTATTTGCTACTCACGGAAATTTAAACAACCACATTGGCGTTCCACTTTCTTTACTTTCTATTACCAAAGAACATGAGATTGCAATTATAGAAATGGGAGCAAATCATCAAAAAGAAATTGAGTTTCTAGCAAATATATGTACTCCCGATTGTGGTTTAATCACCAACATAGGAAAAGCACACTTAGAAGGTTTTGGAGGAATTGAAGGAGTGGAAAAAGGAAAATTGGAATTATTTGACAATCTATCTTCAAGAAAAAAACAAATATTCATTAATGCAGATGATACTAGGTTGGCTAAACAAATTGAAAATCTGCAACCTATTACTTACGGAAAATCTGACTGTGATTATACCGGAAAAATAACTTCCACTACTCCATACTTAAAAATAAACGTTAACTACAAAACCAATAATTACGATATTAACTCTAAGCTAATTGGAACCTATAATTTCAGTAACATTTTATCAGCTGTGGTTATTGCCGACTTTTACAATGTATCGCCCAAACAAATAAAAAAAGGAATTGAGAGTTTTATCCCAACCAACAACCGTTCGCAGTTGATTGAACAAGGAAAAAACAAAATCATTTTAGATGCATACAATGCAAACCCTTCCAGCATGAAAGAAGCTATTGATAACTTAGTGAAAACTGAGGCCGATAAGAAGTTTTTTATACTGGGAGACATGCTAGAATTAGGAAAGGAAGCGAAAGCTGAGCATACAAAAACTGTAGAATTATTAATGGATCATGACTTAAAAGGAGTTTTGGTAGGAAGAATTTTTAGTTCAATAAAACAAACGGAATACATCACGTTTTCAAACAATGAAGCGGCTAAAAAATTCTTAAAAACAAATCCAAAACAAAACACCTTGTATTTAATAAAAGGATCAAGAGGAATAAAATTAGAAACTATACTAGAAGTATTGTAAATTTGAATAACTAGACATATAAAAATAAAATTATGGCAAAAATACTGACTGACAAATCAATCAAATTTTTAGAGAAATATTTGAATAACGCTTCCCCAACTGGCTTTGAAAGTGAAGGACAAAAGTTGTGGTTGGATTATTTAAAGCCCTATACTGACGAATATTTTGTAGATACTTACGGAACTGCTGTTGCAGTTATAAACCCTGAGGCAAAATACAAAGTTGTAATAGAAGCGCATGCAGATGAAATCTCATGGTTCGTTCATTATATAAACAAAGATGGTTTTATATATGTTCGTAGAAACGGAGGTTCTGATCATCAAATAGCTCCATCAAAAAGAGTAAATATCCATACGGATAAAGGAATTGTTCCTGCATTATTTGGATGGCCAGCTATTCATACAAGAAAAGATGCTACCGAAAAAACTCCTAAGCTAGAAAATATATTTTTGGATTGTGGAGCAAACTCAAAAGAAGAGGTTGAAGCAATGGGAATTCATGTTGGATGTGTTATCACTTACCCAGACGAATTCATGATATTGAATAAGAAATACTTTACAGGAAGAGCTCTTGACAACAGAATGGGTGGATTTATCATTGCTGAAGTTGCTCGTAAACTGAAAGAAGAAAAGATTGAATT